>CAZBEJ010000027.1:2191-6004 GCA_964490915.1 uncultured Gammaproteobacteria bacterium | reverse complement strand
TCATATATGTATTATTATAGTAGACAATTACCGTATATTTTCCGCATATTTACCGAATATACTGTTGTGGTGTACGATTCTATACGCTGATTTTCTTTATTCTTAACGCTTCTATGAGAAGGGTCTCCAAGAACAGGGTGAAGGGAACCGAAAGAAGTACGCCCAATATACCAAACAGTTTCCCTCCCACAATAAGAGCCATTAAGGTAATGATGGGATTTAAACCTACCATTCGCTTCATAATTAAAGGAACAAGAAGTTGATTTTCTAGCTGTTGAACGACAAAATATAAGGCGATTGTCGCAAATCCTAAAAAATATGTCTGGGAAAATCCTATAAGCACTGCAGGGAACAGGGATGCGATCGGACCGATGGTTGGGATTATCTCCAATAAACCGGCGAAAACGGCGAGAGCTAAAGTATATTTAACGCCGATTAAGCTCAATCCAATAAAAATCATAACGCCTATCGTAGTCATTAAAATAATTTCACCCCAAAACCATAAACTCATTTTTTTCTCAACCTTTCCAACAATATTTAAGGCTTCTTTAATATCTTTTTCTTCATAAAACTTAAGCAATATTTTCTTTGTTGGATTTCCTTCCAGCAATAGGTAGAATCCGAAAAAAAAAGTAGAGAATATGAAAAAGACATTTGAAAATGCTCCGCTTACAATTGATATAGCTCTGTTCGTAACATCAGGCAAATACTGACTCAAGGAGTTGATATTGACATATGAAGTGATATAGGGAGGCATCTTGCTTATAATATAAGGGAAATTGCTTACGAAATGCGTTATTTCGCGGATCAAGACAGGAAAAATCAAGCCAAATGCATTGACAATGATGAACAAAAAAACAAAATATATCAGAATTGATGAAACTATACGTGGAATTTTTTTCCCTTCAAGGAATTCAACAGAAGGCTTCAAAGCACTCGCAATAATAAATGCAATAAACAGGGAAAGAATAAGATCTCGTATTTCCCACAAAAATAATAGGCTCAATAAAAAAACTACGGTAAACACAATTGTTTTTGCCGATATTTCTACTTTTATTCTTTGCATACCTTTATGAATATATAACTATGAATAGTATAGTCTAGCTTACCGGTTATTTCACCCTTTTCCAAGCGTTAACGCGAATACTGTTTTTGCTCCGTGAAGTTTTAGTGTTTTTGAGGCTTCATGGATTGTTAATCCAGAGGTAAAAATATCATCCACCAATATATATTCATTAGTTGATCCGTGTGCCTTTTCTGTATAAAAAAACGCGCCTCTTATATTTTTGTAACGCTCCATCTTCGTATTTATCTGTGCTTGAGCCATGGTCTTTTTTTTCCGTTCTATATGATGAACAATGGGAATGTGAAAAGTTTCCGAAAAATATCGCGCTAACATCAACGACTGATTAAAACCACGGGCTTTCTCCTTAAGGTGGTGCAGGGGAATAGGCTGGAATACGGGGTTTTTGAGTATATGGATAAAAGTATATATCTTTTTCGATATATCTGGCTTTATAATAGTCCGAAAGTCGTCCCACACCTTATATGCGAGACGGTATTTGATATATTTAACGATACGTTTCAAAATAAAGTTGTAGTAAAAAATACTTAATACACCATCTGTTCCTAATTTTTGTCTACACCCAGGGTGGGTAAGGCCGAAATAGCTTGTTTGATTGCAATATACGCACGTATCCTGCTGCACAACTTTTAATTTCTTTTCACATGCCCCACATAAGTAGGTGCCTAAATATCCACAGCCCACACAGAGTTTTGGAAATAACAGATCTGCTAAAATCATAGTTTCATTGTAACAAATGATGTCATACATTTTTTGGATGAAACCATTATTATAAATATTGATAATTCAGTTTATTTTCAGTATGTTGTTCAAATAAATTTTTGTATTTATTCTGCATCGATATGGCTCGTATGTTTCGAGGCTAATATTTTTCGTGATATAGTTTGTCTATATTTTGACCTCTTGAAATGCTACAGCTAGTGCTATAAAGTGTATTGGAACACTAAATAATAGTTCATAACGTTTGTAAAGTCCTTAATGATTCTAAAGAGGAATTAAATACTCTATAGAACCTTATAAACTTTTAGACTTTATAAACTCAATTGTGTTTTGTATTTTTTGCGAGCATACCGATACCGAGGTCATCGAAACGCGCCTGTCCGACGACGGAGCAACCATACGTAGAAGACGCAATTGTCCCAAATGCGGAAAGCGATTTACCACATATGAGCGGGTGGAAGAACTCCCGATCCTCGTCATAAAACGGGATGGGAAACGCGAACGGTTCAGCAGGGAAAAATTACGCAATGGCATATTAAAAGCTTGCGATAAAACACGCGTGTCCGCAGGTCAGGTCGAGCAAATTGTCGCAAATATCGAACAAGAGTTAAAAGAACAGGACTCAACAGAGATTCAGAGCAGCACCATAGGAAATCTCGTGGCTAAAAATCTTAAAAAAATTGATAAAATAGCGTACATTCGATTTGCGTCGGTATTCAGGCGTTTCGTGGATGTCGAGGATTTTGAAAAAGAAGTAAAAAAATTATTATAAATTCACTAGTTAATACTTATGAAGCTCTCCGGTGTTTCCGAAAAGGTTTTCCTGGATCGTTACTCGTTGAAAGACAAACAAGGTAAACCTATTGAAAGCATACCGGACGAGATGTGGAAACGGGTATCGAAGGCTGTTTCTGAAGTAGAGAAGAAACCGTTTCGCAAAAAATGGGAAAAGGATTTTTACTGGGTAATGAAAGACTTCAAATATATCCCCGGAGGTAGAATCCTTGCCGGGGCAGGGACGGAGTACTCAGTAACATATTACAACTGCTTTGTCATTCCCTCGCCGAAAGACTCACGGGACGGTATATTGGAAACGCTTAAACAAATGGTTGAGATTATGGCGCGCGGCGGAGGCGTAGGTATTAATCTTTCTTCTTTGCGACCACGCGGATCCCGGGTAAAAAAAGTGAACGGTTTTTCATCAGGCCCTATCAACTGGGCAGAGCTCTTTTCCGTCGCCACCAAAGACATCATCCAACAGGGGGGGACAAGAAGAGGGGCGCTCATGCTCATGTTGTGGGATTGGCATCCGGATATCGAAGAATTCATAACGGTTAAACAAGACCTCTCCCGTATAAACGGCGCAAATCTTTCATTATGCATCTCCGATTCATTCATGGACGCTGTCGAAAAAGACGCCGACTGGCCTTTGGTTTTTCCCGATACTTCAGACCCTGAATATGACGAAAAATGGAATGGGGACTTGGAAGTATGGAAACAACTAGGAAAACGCATTATTGTCCGTAAGGTCGTTAAAGCAAGAAAGGTCTGGGACTTGATTGCGGAAGCTGCATGGAAATCTGCTGAGCCCGGAGTAGTGTTTATGGAGCGCTATAACAAGCTTCATAATAATTACTACTGGAACCGGATTAATTGTGTCAACCCGTGCGTAACAGGTGACACTTTAGTAAACACTACAAATGGTATTAAATCTATCCGCAAACTCTATCAAGAAAATAAACCTTTCAGGGTCGTAATAAATGAGAAGGATTATCTTTCAACAGCAGTAAAATTAACGGGTGTTAAACCTGTATTTAGATTACAAACAAAGGAAGGATATCAACTAAGATTAACCATCGATCATAAAGTGGTGACTACTGATGGACCAAAAGAGGCGGGAAAACTTACAACTGGAGATAAAATTTTTCTATCAACCGGCGGCTATTTTGGCGTAAAAGGAACATTGGAAGAGGGATTGGTTTTAGGATGGCTTGTTGGTGATGGATCAG
>CAZBEJ010000027.1:0-2091 GCA_964490915.1 uncultured Gammaproteobacteria bacterium | reverse complement strand
AGAAAAAAAAGAACTTGCGCCACGGTTTGCATTGTATGTCAACAGGCTGGTTGATGGCGAGCAGGTTTCTAATCGCCCATATCCAGTTGAACCTCAATATATCGAAAGCGAAAATAAGGCTGTTATTGAATCGGTTCGATTATGGCGTATTGCCAATCATTACGGATTAACGCATGAAGATAAATATAGTGTTCCTCCGGTTGTTTTTGAAGGTTCTGAAGAATTTCAACGGGGTTTTCTTCAAGCTCTTTTTTCCAGCGATGGAACGGTTATAGGAACATTAGAAAAAGGAGTAAGCGTACGGCTGACTTCTGTAAGTAAAACTTTACTTCAACAAACACAAATACTGCTTTTGAATTTTGGCATTACCAGTAAAATTTACGAAAACCGCAGAGATGCTATGGAACGATTATTACCTGATGGAAATGGAGGAAGTAAATTTTATAACTGTCAAGCGTATCATGAGCTCGTTATTTCTAAAACGGGCTTATTAAAATTTGCTGCTCTTATCGGTTTCTTACAATCAAAAAAACAGGAAAAATTACGATCTCTTCTTTCTCTTTATCATCGAGGTCCATACAAAGAATTGTTTACCGCAACCTTTTCCAGCCTTGTAGAAGAAGAAAAAGAAGAAGTTTTTGATATTACCGTTGCGGACATTCATAGATTTAGCGCTAACGGACTTGCTATTTTAAATTGTGGGGAGGAAGGCTTGCCACCATGGGGCGTATGTAATCTGGGATCGATTAATCTATCCGCTCTGGTGAAAGGATCCAATATTGATGAAAAAGCGCATTTTGATTTTACGTTATTGAAAAAAGTTGTCCGTATCGCTGTCAAATTTCAGGACAATGTCGTAGATATGGACCCGTACGTTTTCGACGGCATTCGGAAAATGCAATACGAAGGGGAACGCCGCATCGGGTTGGGAACCATGGGCCTTGGCGACACCTTGATCAAACTGCATCTTCGCTACGGTTCAAAAGAATCCCTGGCATTTATCGAGAAAATATATAAACTTATCAGGGACGAAGCTTATAAAACCGCCGTAGAAATCGCCAAAGAAAAAGGCGCGTTTCCGAAATTCGACAAAAAACTGTATCCCAAAAGTAAATTTATCGAGCAATTGCCAAAAGATATCCAGGCGCAAATCAAAAAATACGGCATTCGCAACTCTATCTTGCTGATGCAGGCACCAACCGGATCAACATCCCTCATGGCCAACACCACCTCTGGAATAGAACCCGTATTCGAGTTCGAATTCACCAGGAGGGATCGTTTGGGCGAACATATCATCAGACACTATTTATATGATGAATGGTATGCAAAACATGAAAAAGAAATCAAGGAAAAAAAACTGAAGAAACCAGAATGGTTTGTGTCAGCCAACAATCTGACGCCCGAAAACCACGTAGAAGTTCAGGCGGTAATTCAAAAATATGTCGACGCATCAATTTCCAAAACCGTAAACGCTCCAAAAACCCATACGATAGAGGACGTAAAAAAGCTCTACACATTGGCATATAAATTAGGACTAAAGGGTATCGCATATATGAGAGAAGGATCAAGACGGGGAGTATTGGAACGAACGGAAGAAAAAAAGGAAGAAGTTAAACCAATAGCGCCCGCATATACGGTAAAACCAAGACCGATGGTCGTACACGGCGCAACATACCGGATCAATACTCCTGTAGGCGTCGCATTCATTACTATTAATACCAACGGCGGTAATCCTCCGGAACCATTGGAGGTATTTATTAACGTGGGGAAAGCCGGCACTGATATTTACGCTATGGCTGAAGGTTTAGGTCGTATGGTTTCTTTAGCACTGCGATTTTCTTCCCATATGTCAGTTATCAGTCGTGTACAAGAGATTATCACCCAGCTTCAGGGAATCGGCGGCGCAAGAAGTCTTGGTTTCGGGAAAGATAGGATTAGAAGCCTGCCTGATGCTGTTTCTAAAATTCTTGCCATGCATTATGGCCTTAATGGCGAAACAAAAAAAACAAACGGCAGCACTGATTCAAAAGAAACACCTAAGTTAGTTACCGAGTCAACACAACCATCGCTTATCCAGATTCAAACAAATGC
>CAZBEJ010000026.1:0-6382 GCA_964490915.1 uncultured Gammaproteobacteria bacterium | reverse complement strand
AAGAGTTTCTTGAAAAAAATCATGACCGCGTACAGGTATTTTTTAAGGTAATACACAACAATATTGGTGTAATTGTACCCTTTGCCGTATCCGAAATTGATTATGGGTCGCCAAGCAAGGACGCGTCCCGCATTGTGGACCACATGAATAAGTCTATTGTTCTTCGTATAAAACAGGCCTTTTATGAGCAGGAACCGATCCATGGCATTGATGTTGAAATTGTATGTTTTGTTCAATCGTTTCACGTGTCCTTTGTGAAGGATATAATTGACGACGAGTTGATCCGGTCCGTATGATTGTTTTTTTTTCACATATTTGTTGACTGCATCGCACAATTTCATGAATTTTCTCCTGGGAGCCAGGATAAATCCGGCGTTATAGATTGGTTTGTCTCTCAAGTGCTCGTATATTTTTTTTTCCATGGTTTTTGAAAAGCTGTTTTTGAAAAACAGTTCGTAGGGCATACCTTCATGATCCTGAGCCACAGCCCGGTAGTCGTCTTTATTTTCATTAAAAAGGTGAGAGATGTCATCCTGAAATATCAGGTCTCCTCCGTCGGAGAAAAGGACTTGATCATATAAATTATCTTGCAGGATGTTTTTCGCATCGAGAAATCTGGAAATGACGATATGTCCTGTTTTCGTTTTTGAAACTACTCCGACACCATTTTTAGCAAGTGTTTGTTTCTGATCTTTCCGGAGATTATAACCGATGACTAGAATATCGACATTATCCAGCTTGACGTTTTTTTTAAGTGAAGTTAACCAATGATTGATAAGAAAATCAGCGTGTTTATCATTGCAACTCGTAATAATGACGTGTTTTTTCATGCAAGCTATTGTACCATGCCTATACTCCTCTTCTCCATCGCAAATACACCTCGTAGGCGTACGTAAGGTAATATCGTGGAGAAATAGTGAAATCCTGCGTCGGGACATAATCAATCTGTCTGCCGCCGAATCCCTGCTTGAACATGGTAAGGCCGCCCCAGTTTTTCGGCGTCCTGCCTTCGGAGAGAATACCCCAGAAATTATATTGCCTGCATCCGCGGTTTTTTGCTTCGATGATCGCTTCCCATTGCAGCCGGTACGGCACAGGGAACTTTGTATGGATTGAGGCTCCTTGATGGTAAAAACCAGCATGATTTGTGAAGATGATCAAAGCAGATGCTAGATATTCGTTATTTACTTTACCGAAAAAGAAAACCGCATTTCCTCTGTTATTGAAAGCCTCGAATTCGTTTTTGACATATTCTTTTGAAAACCCGACGAAACGTTCGCGATCCGCGGTTTTCTCGTAAAGTTTCATGAAATCGTCAATAGCTTTCTTATCTGTTCGTTTTTCGATGATAACATTGTCCCGGTCCGCTTTTTTAATAAGATATCGGGTCGTTTTTCTCATCTGTTGCAATAATATTTCCTTGGGCACATTCAGATCCAAAATCCACATGCGCTCCGCATGCATATAGATAGGCGCTTTTTTAAATCCAAGATGAGAAAATATTTCTCGATTACCGGGGGAATTAACCAGTGGCGGTGCAATACGGATAAACGCAAAACCCTGATCTTTTGCAATCCTGACCAAGTATTCTTTTAGAATATGCATGCTGTTTGAATAGGAAGAGCCTTGCCTGACCAAAGGTCCGTAGGGAATGAATAAAAATGAACCACGCTTGGATCTGATTTTTTCAGTCAAAGCAATGGCGGTAAGTTTCGCTTTATCATATATACCTAGTCTAACAGCATCGGTATTATGAAGTTTCTGGAAATCTGCCCATTCCCATGATTGGAGAAACGAATATCCGCTTTGAAGCTCAAAAAATTCACTCCATTCTTTTTGGCTGGTAATTTCGACAATATTCATGATAAGAGTGAAATAACCTTTAAGGCTTCTTGTTGAGATATATTTAATGGTAAGTTAATGATTTGCTTGGATGTTTTTTCTGCTACCGGACAGGATCCATTTTGATATCCCATCTTATGCAAATCAAGTGTTTTTGGCGCTATGACCTGATTATACCATGATCCTAAGAATATATTTTGTCTGGCTGCTTTGTTTAGAACGAAATCGCGATTATCTGCTAATAAAGGGTATCGCAAAAGGGATTCGCTCTTTTTAATAGTTAATATTTGATATTTGATATTTTTTCGGTATATGGCGCATATCTGAGCCTTAGATCTTAGTATGTGTTCATGTTTATTTAATTGGACAAGGAGAAGTTCAGCTAGCGCATTAGGATAAGCCTTATCAAATAATGCATCGTAGGTTCCCTGTTTTTCCTTTGCGGTTATTTCCGGGATCAATAGCCTTAGGAAATTTGCAACGCGGTGCAGGATTTTTCCCAAGCATATGTCATACGTAGACTTTATCAGCACGGACAGAGGTTTATACAAAAGCAACCTGAGCGTCAAAAAAAATGAAGGATAGCGTAATGACTGCCTAATTCCTTCAATCGGGTTTTTTAGGGTTTTGTTGCTGGTCAAAATTGCTCCGCCGAATACCGATGAATAGGCTTTGGAACGGCCAAAGGACATAAGGAAGCAATGTTTATTATATGGAGCCTTGGAATATTCTGAAACAATGTCTTGGCTATAGCCATGTGCTATATCCTCGATTAGCAATAAATCATGTTTCCTGACAATAGACAATACTTCATTCCTATGAGCGGGTTTGAGGCCGAAACTATGCTGCAGGATGATTACGTTCGTTCTATCGGTTATCTTCTTCTGTAGCGCTATAGGATTCATGGAAAATGAAGAAGTTTCGATATCACAGTATACGGGTTTTAAACCTGTTGCGAGAATCGGAAGGATTACAGCCTCACAGGTGAATGCCTGAACAATCACTTCGGAACCGTCAGCCAGGTGGAGTGATTTTAAGAGGTGGAATAACGCCGCCCTGCCTGAAAGGAAATAAAATGAATCATATCCGGGAAACTTGTTCCCAAAATATCTCCGGACCTGTTGTAAAGCATTACCCGAATTCCATGCCCAAGGCCGTAGCATAATCTTTAATGCTGCAAATGCGTCATCCCAGGACTCGTTGGCTGCAAAATCAGTTGCGATCATAAATGAATAGGATACTGTAATAAATCGACATGGTAATCCTTTCCTTCAATAGTATAGGTAAAACCCGATCCATATGAAAGAACGAGACGGTCGGCCGGAATATGCCCGAATCCCCCCTCTGATTTTGTCCGATGATGAGACCGTTGCCATTCGATTGACGGATCCAGGGGGAACCAGCTTTCATTCGGCAATAAAACCTCTACCCACACATGCATGTAAAATGAACGGAATGTAAGACCGAATAAGGAAAACGGCGCCAGGCACGGTATTTGTTCAGGAATCTGGGATAATGTTGATTTAACCCGGCCCGGCATTACCATATGCCCTACTACCAGTCTGCAGGGAATTTTGACTGATTGCAGAAGCGATATCAAAAGATTTGAATATCCGCCGCAATCAGTTGTTTTTTCTTCCAGTGCCTGTTTATAGGTATAGAGACCTTTGGTTTTATTGCCATAGCTTAATGTTTTTAACGTATAGTCGTAGAGTTTTTTGATGATTCTCTCCAACCGCGGTTCGTCTTTTATGATAGACTGGGAGAGTCTCTGGATCTTTGGGTCGCTACCGTTCATGAACTTGTTGGGTCTCAAATACAAAGATTTTTCCTTTATATTCCTGTACATTTCTTTGTTCCATACGGGGTTTATGCGTTTGATGATGGCTGTCGGCGTATAGTGCGCATAAAAGCTGATTGGATATGAGACGTCGTTTAATCTAAATACTTCTACCTTGTTTCCCCATTCATCGTTGATTATCTGTGATGGCGGATGGTTCAGATGCTGTTTCTGTATCACCTGGTACAGATTGGTTTGGGGAACCGGAAACAGACAATACCCGCTTCCCTGTTTTGTATTGTGTGACAGGTGTATTGAATACCCTTTCATGATATGGTTACTGTACGTTTAAAAGAAGCTGTTTGAACTGATCAGCCGATTGGATATTAGTGAGCTGTTGGCCGTTCAGGAAAAATGTCGGAGTGGCATTGATGCCTGCTTTGTTTCCCGAGGTCATGTCGTTATTGACTTTTTGTTTTACTGCACCGGAGTCCATGTCGTTCTTGAACCGGTTGATATTGAGTTTCAACCGGGTTGCCAGTTTGACGAAATAATCGGTCGGATTTGCTCGGTTTGCCCAACTGTCCTGGTTATCAAAAAGCAGATCTCCCATTTCGAAAAATTTTCCTTGCTTTCCAGCAGCTTCTGCAGCATATGCCGCAGCCATGGCATTGGGATGGATCTGGAACAGCGGAAAATCCCGGTATACGTAGGTTATTTTTTTGGTTATCTGGAAATCAGCGCTGTTTGAAGCTTCGATACCGTTGAGGATGGTGTGGAATGCTTTGCATGCCGGACATTCGAAATCGCTGTATTCGACCAAGATGTTTTTCTTGGCTGGCGACCAGGCAATGTGATCGTTTTGGTTGATGGTGTTGATATCCGGATAATCACTTCCTTGCGAAGAGGAACCGTTGGTTAAGAAATATACACCTCCGAGAAAGATCAGTAAGGCAACAATGCAAATAATAACTATACCGATGGTTTTCTTGTTGAGGTTGTCCATACGTATTAGAAATTATATACTATCCCAAAACCAAAAGAAACATCATAATCGCGATGCCGATGATGAACGTGAGCGTTTGAACGATGTCTTTCTTGATATCCACTTCTTTATGCAGCTCCGGTATGAGATTGGAACCGGCGATGTAGATAAGGTTTGCACCGGCAAACGAGATGAGGAAGGTGTTGATTCCGGCAATGTTTTTGTATAGAACCAACGCGGTCAATGTACCAACAATCGCGGTCAGACCCGAAATGAAGTTATACAAAAGCGCCTGTTTTTTGGTAAATCCTCCGTGCATCAGTGATCCGAAGTCGCCGATCTCATGCGGGATTTCGTGGAATACAACGGCCAGAGTTGTGGCGATCCCTACGGGAAAATTGATGAGGTAACTTGATCCGATAGCCAATCCATCAATGAAGTTATGCACGGAATCGCCGAAAAGAATCATATACACGAAACGCTTGATTTTTTTGCCGAATATTTCCGAATGGCTATGGTTCCAACAGATGACTTTTTCTATGAGGAAAGAAATAACAATGCCCGAGAGGAAGTACAGGGAAATCATTATGGAAAATCCGTATTCCCTGGCGATTTCAGGAATGATATGGATAAATACGTCTCCGAACAGAGCGCCTGCTGAAAAGCTGACAAAGTAGATGAGGATTTTTTTCAGGATCCTGTCTTTGATACCGAGTGTGAGCGCGCCGAGTAAGGAAAGAAGGCTGATAAAAGTAACGCTTATGAGTGAGTACGTCCATACCTGTAACATGTTGACATTATACGGTACGCTCCATATTTATACAACCACCCTCCCACTTCCCTGCCCCGTCTGGGTAGGAAGAGTTTTCTTGTCTTGCCGGCGATGACCGCGCCGACCCCGATACCAATAAAATCAACCCCTTTTTTATATGGCATATATGATATCAAATACAGCCTGAAAAACACACATTTAACACTATTTGTAGCATATAATCCATTGCAACTCAGTATGTACAATCGTTTAATCAATTGTATATATGGTGCATCTTTCCCGTAAACCGATCGATAAAACTAAACTTATCAAGCTCTATCAACTGCTATTTGAAATAACGAGCTCGACGCATGACAAGGATGAGTTTATAGAACTGGTTAAAGATATTTTGTCCTCCTCGGAACAAATAATGGTTGCCAAACGAATAGCAATCATTTATTTGCTTATGAAGGGTCTTGATCAGACGATAATCGCCGAGTATCTTGGTGTTTCGAGGGCGACGGTCGCCAAATTCTGTTTGTTGTTTGCAGAAAAGGAGTCTCAATTAATAGCTATCATCACATCGGTACTCAGGAAAGAAAAAATCTCACATTTTTTCGAAGATTTGTTTGCCGATATATTTATTCAACCAGGAGTAAAATTGGGTCATTGGAAAAGTTATTGGCAACATAAGCAACGGCAGGATGAACGGAAAATGCTAGATGTATAATTGATTAATCAATTATACAGTTTAACTTCGCGCATGTGAGGTCGGCATCGAATCTGCTACAATATGAATATTTGGAGAAGCTCCCAATGGAAGGGTGCCGGAGTGGCCGATCGGGCATGCCTGGAAAGCATGTATCGCCGTAAGGTGATCAGGAGTTCGAATCTCCTCCCTTCCGCCAAGAAAGTTAAGCGGCTCGTTTACCCTGAGATTTTGTGAAACAAAATCGTGAGGGAATCCCGCCTTCTCCGCATCCATGAGTATGAGGTTATAATTATGGTGGAGCTTTTTTTCATA
>CAZBEJ010000025.1:0-6605 GCA_964490915.1 uncultured Gammaproteobacteria bacterium | reverse complement strand
TATCATGCTATAATTATATACCCAACCCCTGAAAAAATAATGATTATTTTCTTTTCAGTAAAGTATATGCTCCGTAAAGAGCCAGTAATGCAGGCAGCAGTAAAATGTTTCCGTACTTGAATGCATTTTTCATATTTTCTGAAATACTCGGCAACGGGTAATATGCAACTGCGTGCTGGCTGATTCCGGACAATGCACCGCCGGAAGCATAATCATTTACGACATTTAATACGAACTCCAGATTGTCCGAGGTTCTGCTCAGGAACTGTTCAAGAATAAACCGTGAAGACGGAATAACCATGACTGTACCGCCGTTTTTTTGTTTTGCCTCTGCCGTAACCGTAAACTGTTTGAGATCCGAACTGGAAGGTTGCGGAATATTCTGAGGATTCAGTTCAAACGTACCCGACTGCGTCCATGACTGTTTTGAGGTTTTCACCAATGCGGTTTCAATCATATTATTTTTCTTTTCCAGCGTCAGAGATGAGGCCCATGGATAGGTAAGCTGATTGATGTTTGAAAAATAGGTCGACTGCTGATCAAAATCATTTGCCCTTAACCAGAACGGATACGGCGACAGAAACGATACCTGACTGTTGCCAAAATTCACCAATTCCGCATTTGCTGATAAAACAAGGTTCTGATTTAATTTTATGCCGTACTGGTCAAGCAGGGAAAACAGATTATTGTTTGACGGTACGGTTGTTAAGCTTTGCTCAACCCATACGCCATCAAGAAAAAATATCACCTTTCCTTTATTGTCGAGATATTTCTTTAATGCGGCAATTTCCTGATCATCAAATCCATGACTAGTGTCGTCAAAAACAAAGACCGTCTTATATGATGGATCTATCACTTTCGTTGCCGATTCCGTGGATACATTGATGAAACTCAGGTCAAATTGTTTTTGTAAGGCTTGATCAAAAGAAAGCAAATCGTCGCTATTCGGGTCAAAAGACTGCGTCCTTCCCATAACTGCAACTTTTATTGCCTGTTTATTCGTCATCTTATATATTGCTGCTGTTACATTATATTCCATGCTTCCTATATTAGTGACCTGGGGAATAATTTCCTTCTTGTTTAAATAGCTCATGCCTATGCCAAAATATGATGCGCTGACTGCATATTTATCTTGCTCCAATTGCGAGAATTGGATCTGCGGTATGCCGAAATCCTTCACGTCGTTGAGCGCGTTCTGGTCGGTTTTCGGATCGAGCACTTTTACCACTACTCTTCGAGGATTATCCCTCTGGTATTCATTCAATAAATCTACGATTTGATTCTTAAGGGGAAGAAGTTTCGTCGGGATATCCGAGGATGCAAAGAATTTTATAGTTACTATATCATCCAGGTTATTCAATATTTTCTTTGTAGAAGAAGAAAGCGTATATGTTTTCCCATAGGAAAAATCAAATCTCGCTGGAATTGCAGCTACTGTAAAATTCAGTATGATAAACGCGATAAATAGAAGAAGATATAATGCCGGATTCTGCAATTTCGACAAATTAAGCAATCTAACAAAATTAAGATTTTTGACTGATGCAAAAAAATTTTTCATGGTTATGCGCGTTTTTCAAGCCGAATGATGGTAATAAATAAAAATACAATGATCATCGAAATGAAATAAATGACTGATCGGAGGTCAAGAACGCCATTAATAAAATTCTGCAAATGATACATGGGCGTATAATACGTCATCACATTAAGTAGCGACCTGGGCAATACGTTCGCCATGAAATCGCTTCCCAAAACCAATAATATGAATAACGCGATAACCGAAGATAATAACGCAACGACCTGGTTTTTCGTCAATGCGGAAAAGAACATGGAAACCGCAATAAAAGCGGATGCAATAAATAATGCACCCACATATCCTACGATTACCTCAGGTAAGTATAATTTCGCCAGGAAAAACAGGGATATCGGTAAACCGATCGTAAGAACTAGAGCAACAAACATTAGAGTAACCAAAGCGAAAAATTTTGCCAGAACCACCTGTGTTTCTGAAACTGGCAATGTCAATAGCACTTCAATCGTATTCGTTCTGCTTTCCTCGGACAAAATCCTCATACTTAATGCAGGGATAAACACAATTAACAACCATGGAAGCGTGGAAAAAAACGGCTGCATGGATGCCGATCCAACAACAAAAATATCCTTTACGAACATGAAATTTGCGAAGACGGCAAATAAAATCACGATGATATACCCTATCGGATTGTTGAGATAATAGCGTAATTCTTTTTTATATAGTGTTTTCATTCTTTTACCAGTTTTCTGAATAACTTTTCAACTGCTCCTTTGCCTTTTGGTTTTACCCCTTGGTATACTAAAGAACCTTTATTAATGATAATGAGTTTTGTCGCTACATCCTCTACTTCCGAAAGTATGTGAGTCGAGAATAGTATGGTTTTTTCTTTGGAAATTTTTTTGATGAGTGTTTTTATTTTTTCCTGCTCCAAAGGATCAAGCCCTGATGTTGGTTCATCAAGAACTAAAATTTCCGGATCGCCGATCAGTGCAGAAGCTAATCCCACACGTTGCTTATACCCTCTTGATAAATCATCGATTTTCGTACCAATCATGTCCGCCAAACCAACTTTCATAATAATACCGGTGACATTCTTTTCCCCTTTGACGTCAGCTATAAAGTTCAGATATTCCAAGACTTTCATTTCTCCGTATAGCGGATTATTCTCCGGCAAATATCCGATTTTATGTAGAACCTCGATCCGTTGATCCATGGGATTTAGGGAATCTATGCTAATTGATCCGCTTGTAGGACTTAAGTATCCGAGTATAAGACGCATGGTTGTTGTCTTGCCTGCGCCGTTCGGACCTAGAAATCCGATTATTTCCCCTTTATCCGCTTTAAAACTAACCTCGCGGACAGCTGTTTTCGCAGCAAACTGCTTTGTCACGGAACGAAGTAAAATCATAGTCTATTGGTATATCACAAAAAATAACATATTTCAATAAAACAAACGCAGCGGTTGACTAGTTACGTGCGATTGATCCTTAACTGCGCTTTCCTTATTTGTCGTAAGATTATACACATGCACCTGCATTATATTATTTTCCTCTGAGGAGTATAAAAGAGTTGCTCCGGCATAATCGACGGTAAAATATGATGAAGGAGTAAGCGGAATGAAATATAAACCGGTATTGCCAATCCACAGATTGCTAACAATTATATCGTTTCGGAGCCACACAAGTTTATTGATAGCGTTTATATCGGCCCCTTTCCAAAATAAGCTGCTCGAATTAGCATTGATATCATAGTCATATATTGTTTGGTCTTTCAGGTATAAAACATTATTTGCATCCGGAGAAACCGCATAAACGGTACTACCCCCGGGTACATCAAGAACGTTATCTTCCGAACCGTTAAAACCGCTGTCAAAATATGCTCGAACTATCCTGGATGAAATCGGTTGGTTATTCTGAATTTTGGATACGACGCTAAATATGAATTTACTGTTCTCGTCCCAAATCAAAGGACTGGTTACTGCTGTTGAATCAGCCTGATTGCTCATGTTATGGGTAGAAAGTTGATAATCCTGCTTCGTCTGCAGGTTATAAAGTTTTATGCCGTCATTTACAAAACCAAGATATGATCCGTCCGGGGAAAAAGCAAAATTCTCATTGAAATTGACCGACTGGATAATTGCCGTTCTTTGACATTCGCCTGTCACGAAATTATAAAGAACTATCTCACCACTATCAAATATGTTTTTTTTCGCCAATAACTCGCTTCTCCAGTTCGGATCGTTTCTCATCTGGTCATCCGTAGGCATGAGAAATGCGAGCGTTTTTCCGTCAGGAGACCGCGCAAAATAATCCTGACTGTATTTAATGGGAATGATGTTGACACCGTCACAAATGAATTGGTGCGTTAAGACATTGCTGCCGTCCGGGTCCATCGTTTTGAATACGCCGTCTTCAAAAAACAGTATCCGGGTATCCCATGGTAATGTTGCTTTATTGATAGCAGCCGACGGTGTTGGACTAAGCCGGGAAATTAAATCCTGCAGCTGTATGACGTATATTATCGCATTTTTTGGATTGAGCAAATCAAGTCCTCCGGATTTTTCCATGATTTTAGAATACGTATCGTTGATTTGAGGAAGAGCCACTTCAATTCTTTTTTTGTCAATATCAGTAAATGTATTAAGAACCTGATAAAAGTTTGACGGATATCCTTGGAATAACAATGGAATAAAATAATACGCAAGCACCTGAGATCCATTGAACTGTTCTTTATCTAATAAAACGGAAAAATTATCACTTTGGTCGAAATGATAATCTATAATTTTCTGACTTATGACACGAAGTTGCGCATAAATGTTGTTTTGTAATGAATATACATCAAGTAATGTGGCGCTTGCGCTGGAAATAAAGTATGCAACATATTTTTTTGATGGAGAAATTTGATACTTTAATGTCGTATTACATCCATCGAGTTTCTGCACATATAACTTTCTAAAATTTGTGGTTATGACTAATTGACAATCAATGCTGTATCCGGCATTTTGAATGACTTCTTCGGGAGGATTCGTTGGAACTATTGTTGGAGCAGGTGTGGTAATTGTATTTGCATTGTTATTGTCTGATGTTTTTGAAGATTTAACCAAAAGAGAGCCTAGAAAAATAGAAGTAAATAGGAGAATAGCAAAACTCATCAATCCCAATACGAATATTTTCCTGTTTTTCTTTTCAATAAGGAATAATTTAATTGCAGTCAATAATGCGGCTATTTTTGATTGTTGCTGCTGTTGCATTGTTGATGACCCCTGTTGTTGATCCATTATATTTAATATACATTCTTTTCCTTATCGGATCAAACAGTTTACCCTGTAAGTAAAATTCTGGATGTTGGCTTGGATTACGGGGTTCATTTTGCCGTTTTTGAAAAGGCTTTCTCAACAGCTGCCCAGTCTATATTGTTAAAAAATGCGTCGATATATCCACCACGCGCAGCTCCGTAATCGATGAAATATGCGTGTTCATACGTATCCATGGCAACCACAGGTGTAGCTTCCCAGACCGGATAGCTATTTTGTGCATCTCCAAGATAGTTAAATAGTCTATTTTCACGGGTATTCCATGCTGTCCACACCCATCCCCGCGCAGCTAAACCGGTTGCCTTCATATCTTTTTGATAGGTCTCAAAAGATCCAAAGTCTTTTTTGATCTGAGCCATAAGATCGCCCGATGGCTCGCCCCCTTGTCCGCCGAGGTGCGAAAAATAGATTTCGTGGTTGACTACGCCTCCCCAGGCAAATGTCACGTCTACTTTCAAAGATCTTATTGGCGAATAAGTCTGGTTTGCCTTGGCATAGTCGTCATCTGTCAGTTGTGTAAGCTTTTCCATGACTTCATTGTATTTATTGACATATCCGGCGTATAGCTTCAGATGTTCTTCGACGGTTTTCTTCGAAATACCATTCATGCTGTATATTGATTCCGCAAAGGTTTTTGCATTTAGTTTCGTAAAATTCATAGGATTAGCTAATATCCCTCCATAGAGGTAACTTATAACTATTACTGAATGAGTAATAATTGATTATATAAGTACTTTTTCTTTATGTCAAATGGATTATCGTCATTCAAATCTTTTGCAGATCGAGGCTAAATTCGTCTACTACTTTTATACGATCGTATGAATTTATTAAACAAGAAAATCTTTTCTGTTTTTGAGAGTTTGTTTATAGGCTTCCTTAATCCTCCATTTTTCTATTTCCTTATGATTGCCAGACAACAAAATTTCAGGGATTTTCTTTTCCTTAAATTCAGTAGGTCGCGTATACTGAGGATATTCAAGTAATTTTACTTGTTTTACGCCTTTTTTTTGTAAATTGAGAACTGTCTCTGTTTTCCCGACGACTTCGATTAATTGTAGTAAAGAAATTTCAAAAAAACTCTCCAGTTTGGTGGCCGATTCCTTTTTCAGGACACACGGAATAAGTCTCACTACCGAATCCAGAATTGCCGCAGCCGGGATCTCGCCGCCAGTCATAACGAAATCGCCGATCGAAACCTCATCGTCTATATATTCTTTTACCCGTTCGTCCACTCCTTCATAATGACCGGCAATAACAATCAAGTGATCAAGCATTGAATATGCTTTTGCTTTCTTTTGGTCAAATTGTTTTCCTTTTGGAGATGTCAATACTACTTTTTGTATTGTTTTTTTGCATCTACTATTTGATATTGATTCATTATTCTTTGCGTACTGCAAAGCTTTATATACCGGTTCAATCCGCAGTATCATTCCCGTTCCACCGCCATATGGTCGATCATCAACTGATCCGTAATCATTGACCGCGTATGTGCGCAAATCAACCAGTTCGATATCAACAAGTTTTTTTTCCTGCGCGCGTTTAACGATACTTTCGTTAATAAACCCGTTGAGCATACTAGGAAACAGGGTTATGATTGAGATCTTCATATCGATATTTTATACTAAAAAATGCCAAACTTATAATTTTTTCGGTATAAACAATATTTATTATGAAAAGGATTGTACTCTTCCTCATACGCTTTTACCAGAATACTTCATTCTTTCACGGATATTTTTTCAGGATATTTTACATGACTGACCA
>CAZBEJ010000024.1:3826-6811 GCA_964490915.1 uncultured Gammaproteobacteria bacterium | reverse complement strand
TTGTTTGGTAAAACTCCTTCCTTCCCCTTCTTCAACCTCACTAAAATTAATTACTAAAGATACTTTTTTTTCACTAATAAGTTCCGTAACCGTCGGATCTTTTTTCTCATACTCTTTATAAACAAACTTTGCTCGAATCCCATTTTCATTCAGATAGTCACAGGTTTTCCTGGTCGCAAATATAGTAAACCCCATTGCTTTCAAAAGATGCGCCGCTCCCGTAAATTTTTTCTTATTGACAATACCGCCGATTGAAAGCAATGCTGCTTTATTCTTTATTTCTATTCCGGTAGCATATATTGCTTTTAAAAAAGCCTCCTCGAATGTATCTCCCAAACATGCCACTTCCCCGGTCGATGACATCTCAACCCGTAAAATCGGATCAGCACCTGCCAATCTTGCGAACGAAAACTGCGGAACTTTGACCAAAACATAGTCAGGATACTTAAGACTCAGTTTTCTCACCGGCTTAAATAGTGAATCGATGAAGAGCTTGATGAAATTAATTTTCGTTACTTTTGAAATAAACGGCAGTGTTCTTGATGCGCGGACGTTGATTTCGATTACATAGACATCGTTTTCCTTCGCCAAATACTGGATATTGAACGGACCGGTTATATGCAAGGACTGAGCCAGTTTTTCAGCGATATCGATTACCTTTTTTTCGGTAAGGATATACATCTTCTGGGGTGGATAGACAATCGACGCATCGCCTGAATGAACTCCTGCATGTTCGAGATGTTCGGATATTGCATATACTTTTATTTTTCCGTTTTTTGCTATCCCATCCAATTCAATTTCTTTGGTCTCGCTGAAAAATTTCGAAATGGTTATGGGATACTCCTTACTTACCAATGTAGCTTTTTTAATATACCGGATGAGTTCTTCCTTGGTATAGCATACGCTCATTGCCTGTCCGGACAACACATACGAAGGGCGGATCAGTATGGGAAAACCTATTTTCTCAGAAAACTTGAGCGCTCCGTTCATGCCGGTAAATTTGCTCCACCAAGGCTGCGGAATATTCAGATCATCCAGCAACTTGGAAAATTTACTTCTGTTTTCTGCCTGGTCTATATCTTTTGCTTTTGTGCCTAGAATCGTGATATTTTCCCCATCCAGTTGTGACGCGAGATTATTGGGAGTCTGACCACCGACAGAAATAATGATTCCTTCGGGATTTTCAAACTCGTAAATATCCGTAACCCGCTCAAAACTCAACTCTTCGAAATAAAGCCTGTCGGAAATATCATAATCTGTTGAAACCGTTTCAGGATTACAGTTGATGATGATTGATTTTCTTTTATTTTTCCGCAAAGCTATTGCCGCATTTACCGAAGACCAGTCAAACTCAACCGATGACCCGATCCTATAGGTTCCGGAACCCAGCACGATAACGGATTTTTTACCCAATGGCTTAACATCATGATGGCTGGCGTGATACGTAGTGTATAAATAATTCGTCTTGGCCGGTACTTCTCCCGCCAAGGTATCTATCTGGAAAACTGACGGAACTATGTTATTCCTGATTCTTAACTTTCGAATTACGGATTCCGATTTACCGGTTACTTCTCCGATTTTTTTGTCCGAAAACCCGAGTTGCTTCAAGTGTAACAGTGTATCTTTTTGAAGCGCAGTTGCCGAATCATTATTCTTTACCAATAAACTTTCCGCTTCAACAATTTCCTTTATGCGGTACAAATACCAGGGATCAATACCGGTAGCTTCATAGATCTTTTCTATGGTCAAACCTTTTCGTATCCCTTCCACCAAGGCAAAAATTCTTCTCGGAGTGGGAACCTCTATATATTTTTGCACATCGTCGCCGTTCATCAGGTGAGTATCCGTTATACCCTGGACACCGATATCAAGCATGCGGATGGCTTTTTGGATTGCCTCTTCAAAACTTCTTCCTATTGCCATAACCTCACCGACCGATTTCATACTGCTGCCAATCCGTTCTTCAACGCTATTAAATTTTTCCAGATCCCACCGTGGTATTTTGACGGCCAGATAATCCAGAGCAGGTTCGAAAAACGACTGGGTTACCTTGGTTACCTGATTTTTGATTTGCATGAGATTCTTACCCAGGGCTAATTTTGCCGCAACATATGCAAGCGGATATCCGGTAGCTTTGGAGGCAAGAGCGGACGAACGTGAAAGGCGCGCGTTCAATTCGATGACGTAAAACTCAAATCTTTTAGGATTAAGCGCGAACTGCACATTGCATTCACCGACGATATTCAGGCTCTTGACAATGTCAATGGATGCTTTGCGCAATGAATGGTATTCGTAATTAGTCAGAGTCTGGCTTGGTGCTACCACGATTGACTCACCGGTATGAATACCCAAGGGATCCATATTTTCCATGTTGCAGATTGCAACGCAGTTATCATCACTATCTCTGACGATTTCATATTCTATTTCCTTGAAATGATGGAGATATTTTTCAACCAATATTTGGGAAGAAAACGACAATGCGTCACTGACTATTTTTTCCAGTTCGCCTTCATTTCCGGCTACTCCTGATTTTTGTCCTCCCAGCGCATAACCCGCCCTGACCATGACCGGAAACTTGATTTTTTTCGCTATTTTCAGCGCTTCCTTATATGAAGCCGCGGCGTGACTCACCGGTGTCGGTATATTGATTTTTTTGAGGTGGTCGGCAAACTGTTGCCTGTCTTCACTCGTAACTACCGATTCTATGGGAGTACCCAGAATCCGTACGTGATGCTTTTTTAGAATACCTTTTTTATGAAGTTCCATTCCGCAGTTCAATGCGGTCTGACCTCCGAATGAAATGGTAATTGCATCGGGTTTTTCTTTTTCAATTACTTTTTCGACAAAATAGGGATTAACCGGAAGAAAATATACTTCATCAGCCAAAAAATCCGATGTCTGGATAGTCGCTATGTTCGGATTAACCAATATTGTCTTAATCCCCTCCTCCTTGAATGCCTTGATCGCCTGGGAACCGGAATAATC
>CAZBEJ010000024.1:0-3726 GCA_964490915.1 uncultured Gammaproteobacteria bacterium | reverse complement strand
AAAAAATAATCGAACAGCCACTCCGTATCCATAGGTCCGGGCGTAACTTCCGGATGGAACTGAACCGCCATGAACGGGTATTTCGTATGGATAATTCCTTCGTTGGTGTTATCGTTTGCATTGTAAAACCATTGCCTGAATCCTGCAGGAATCTTATTGACTGCAAAACCGTGATTCTGCGTGGTCAGATAACACTTATTGGTTCCCTGTAATACGCACGGTTGGTTTTGACCGCGATGGCCGAACTTCATTTTATACGTATCGCCTCCTGCTGCCAAAGCCAATATCTGATGACCTAGGCAGACACCGAATGTAGGTATTCTGCGTCCCAAAGATTTTTTCGTTATTTCAATGGTTTTATCGGCGAATTTGGGATCGCCGGGACCGTTGGAAATAATCAATGCGTCAAATTTTAGGTTATGTTGAAACGGATCATAATCCCATGGAGCCGTTATCACCGTAACATTACGCTGTAGCAAGTTCCTGCTGAGATTCCGCTTGCCGCCACAATCGATCAAAACTACGGTTTTTTTTCTATCGAAGGATCTGCTTTCGCGGCATTCTTCGATAATAATTTTCTTAGGAGAAGATTTAGGAATCAAATTCTCTTTATTCGGATCATAATAATCGATATCATCTCCTTTATTGATGATTTTCCCCAATATCGCACCTTTGCTTCTGATTTTCTGAACAAGCAATCTTGTATCTTTGATTTCCAATGCCGGTATTTTCTCTTTTTTTAACCAGGAAGATAATGTCATTTGGCTGTGATAATGAGAAGGCGTATTTATGTAGTCCGAGACGATCAAACCGGAAATCTTCAAATTGTTAGACTCCCAGTATTTTTTCTCAGGCACGCCATAATTCCCTATCAAAGGATACGTTAAAACCAGAATCTGGCCGATATATGAAGGGTCTGTCAGGCTTTCCGGATACCCGACCATTCCCGTAGAAAATACCACTTCCCCGGAGATGCTAGATTCATACCCAAAGCTTTTACCCGTGAAAGTACTGCCATCTTGAAATTTTAAAGTTCCCTGCATTGTTTTCTTTTTTTATGTAAATTTATTATTTTTCTTTCGATATTCTCTATTCCCTAACCCCTAACCCCTATTCCCTATTATCAAACTCAAAAGCGCCATGCGCACGTACACCCCGTTCTTCGCTTGCGTAGATAAATACACTGCGCGCGGATCGCTGTCGACGTCTGTCTTTATTTCGCCGACGCGAGGCAACGGATGCATTAATAATGTATTTTTACCAGCTTTTTCATCCACCAGTTTCTTATCGAGTATGAAACTGAGTTTCAGTTTTTCGTATTCATGTTTGTCCTTGAACCGCTCTTTCTGGACCCTGGTCCAATACCAGAAATCACAATCTTTGGGGATATCTTTGAAGCTCTGGATTTCCATAAGCTTTACTCCTTTATTCGTGAATTCATTAAAATCCTTTTTCGATAGACGGAGTGATTTTGGAGCAAGAAGATATGCGGTATTATTTTTGAATATCGACAAACCTTTCAATAACGAGTGAATTGTTCTGCCGTTCAAAAGGTCACCAACCATAAGGCCTTTGAGATTATCGAGTCTTTCATGCTTTTCAAAAATCGTAAGCATGTCCAGTAGCGCCTGGGTTGGGTGCTCGCCGATTCCATCACCCGCATTGATAATGGGTATGTCGCTAACGCACGCGCATTTTTCCGCCGTGCCGACTATCGGATGCCTGATAACGATCGCATCGCTATATTGTTGTATCATACTAATGGTATCTTCTATGCTTTCTCCTTTTATCACCGATGAAGTTTGCATGGGATTCTGATGATCTATTGTTCCTCCACCTAATCTCTGAACTGCTGCAGAATGGGACGAAAATGTCCTGGTCGACGGCTCGAAAAACAAGAGCGCGATTATTTTCCCTGTCAATATCTTGAGTAATTGTTTTGCTGGAGTTTTTTTTATTTTTTTAACTCTTTCAAAAAGAAGAAGCACGGATTCTCTATCAAACTGTGAAAGTGAAACAATATCCTTATGGGAGAAATTTGATTTGATCGCAGCGGGTCCGGTTGTCATATTCATATGGATATGTTTAAATTGTTAATAGTCAATGAATTCTTGTTTTCGGGTTCATCCTTTAAAATATTTTTTATTTTAAAGGGCAAAAAAAAAGGGGCCTACGCCCCTTGTGGTCTTTAATACTATTTTGTTTCATGATAATTCCCATTCTAAGAAAAATATCATACAGAAAATATTTTTTTTGTCAATCCATCAAACCATAACAAAAACTATAAAATTACCTAATATGTCTTTGATATAATAGAATAATTGAATTAATCAAGCCGGGGTGGCGGAATGGCTTACGCGCACGACTCAAAATCGTGTGATGGCAACATCATGAGGGTTCAACTCCCTCTCCCGGCACTGAATAAGAATAGGGAAGGACAAAAATATGAGAAGAAAATCAAAGAAGAGAATTAATTGGAATAAGAAAATAGCCTATATCGTTGGACTTATTACTACAGATGGTAATCTTTCAAAAGATTTAAGACACATATGCTTAACCTCAACAGATATCCAGTTATTAAATACTTATAAAATCTGCTTACACACGAAAAATAAAATCATTTTTAATTCACCTGGTAGCATTTCAAAATCAAAAGCCTATAAAGTGAATATAAGCGATGTTTGCTTATATGATTTTTTATTAAAGATAGGACTATTCCCAAAAAAATCATTAACTTTAGGAACATTAAAAATACCTAAAAACTATTTTCGAGATTTTCTGCGTGGTCATTTGGACGGAGATGGAAGCATTATTTACTTTAAGGATTATTACAATACTTATAAGAACCCTAAATATGTCTACGATCGCCTATTTGTTTATTTAATATCTGCAAGTATAATGCACATTAAGTGGTTACAAAAGAAAATCATTGAACTAACTCAATTTAAGGGTAATTTAGAAACTCTGAAATCAGGATTCTCGAGTAATCAATACTACAGAATTAAATACAGCACAAAAGAGGCAAAAAAATTGTTGAACTGGATTTACTATAAGCCAGGTCTACCTTGCTTATTGCGAAAATATAACATCGCAAAGCCATTCTTATCGAAGATTTAAGGTTTCTCCCTTAAAAACGAGTTTTTTTGGCTGGATAATCACCTGTCGTTCTCCTTTTTCCACATATCCTGCATTAATACTTTCAAATCCATTTTTCCTGGCGATTTCCTGAGTTTCCTTTACATACGTATCGGGAATGAATATCGCATAATCCATTCCCATGTTGTATGTTTCGTACATATCATAGTCAGAGAGCCCCGCATAATTCTTGATGAATAAAAATAACTCCTGTGGTTCAACAATCTTTTCCAAAACATACGCATATTGATGTCGCGCTCTCATAATTTTCCTCAATCCGTGTCCGGTGATGTTTGAAACATAATGGATATCTATATTTTGAGCGAACAAATCCCGCATCAGTTTCGCATAGATATTTGACTTCTTCAGAATTGCTTCTCCGTACATGGATCCATCAACAAGCTTTTCCGCATATCCTTTGGCAAGCTTATTGGCGACAGCTCTTGCCAGTGATAATCCATTTGCATTTATTCCATTACTTTTCAGTAACAATATCCTGTCACCTTGCTTTAATTTTCTATCCGTGATCAAATTTTTTTTATTCTTGATTATACCTATCGCAGATCCTCCCAGATCGACGGTTTCCGGTAC
>CAZBEJ010000023.1:5456-7301 GCA_964490915.1 uncultured Gammaproteobacteria bacterium | reverse complement strand
ACCTTCGGGTAGTGAAGCAAAGAGAGTGGTTTCCTTATCAGATACTTTAAAAATTGTATCCGAGGAAAGCAGATTAAAACTGCTGTGCGTTCTTAGATTAGGAGATCACTGCGTTTGTGAATTGATGGATCATCTTAAACTTTCCCAAAGCCTGATTTCCCATCACCTTAAAGATCTGAAAGATGACGGTATTGTAGAGGATGAAAAGAGAGGTTTATATGTTTATTATTCGCTTACCAGGAAAGGCAGGCGCATTATTAATTTATTATCCAAGATATGAAAATTCAGGTTCTTGGTTCAGGGTGTCCTACTTGTAAAAAATTATACGAGATTACCCAGAAAGCGGTTGATGAATTGGGAATGAAAGAACAAGTAGAATATATCACTGATATTTCAAAGATCGTTGAAATGGGAATTATGCAGTCTCCGGTATTGGCTGTTGACGGTAAACCGGTAATGACAGGTTTTATTCCCGATCTTGAAAAGATAAAAAGTTTACTGAAAAGGCATAAATAACCATGGATATTTTCTACCCCGTCCAGAGTCTTTCAGACGAGATTACCAATAATATTTTACCGATTCATAAAGGGACGATTTTAGCCGGAACCGTTAATTTTTTCATTTATGACAGTATTAAAATACTTATTCTCTTATGGGTTATCATATATGTTGTTACTTTTCTGCGATCTTTTCTACCGCCTGAGAAAACTCGGAAAATTCTCACCAACAGATTTGAAATAATTGGAAACATATTGGCTTCGCTTGTCGGTATTATTACACCTTTTTGTTCCTGTTCGGCCGTTCCCTTGTTTATCGGATTGGTTGAATCGGGAGTTCCCTTAGGAGTGACGTTTTCTTATCTTATCTCCGCTCCGATGGTTAATGAAGTGGCGGCAGTTCTATTGTTGGGCTTATTTGGGCCTTTGATTGCCGGAATATATATCGTATCAGGAGTGATTATTGCAATTATTGTCGGCTGGATCATGGGTCGGATGAGCCTTGAACATCTGGTTGAAGACTATGTCTGGAAAATAAAGGTAAAAAACCAGAATATCGATATCCATAAAAACATGAACGACAGGATAAAAGAAGCTTACCAATATACAGTCGATTTAATAAAAAAAGTCTACCCCTATGTTCTTATCGGAGTAGCGGCGGGAGCCTTGGTACACGGATACGCGCCGGAAAACTTCCTTGCCAAAATAGCCGGAAAAGGCAATATTTTAGCTGTTCCACTTGCAGTATTAATCGGAGTTCCGTTGTATTCAAATGCTGCCGGTACCATTCCGATTATCAAGTCGCTTATTGATAAAGGGCTGCCCATTGGCACTTCGCTTGCTTTTATGATGTCAGTCACCGCTTTGTCTTTTCCGGAAATGATTATTTTGAGAAAAGTGTTAAAGCCTAAACTTTTGGCAATTTATATTACTATTTTGACGCTAGGAATTATTTTTACCGGATATCTATTTAATGCAATTCTTTAAATATGAGTGAAAAAGAAGCGACTCTTGTTAATCTAGGAAAAACTTCTCTTTATATTGGAGCCGTGGGTTATGGCGGTCCGGCAATTTTAGCCCAAATGAAGAAGGCATTGGTTCATAAAAATAATTGGGTCGCGGAAGAAGATTTCATGAATACAGTAAGTCTGGCGCAAATCTTGCCTGGGGCAACAGGAGTTACGCTTCTTGGGTATCTGGGATATAGGGTTAAAGGAATAATGGGCTGGTTTTTGAGTCCGTTTCTGTATGTTCTTCCGGCATTTCTTTTTACTACCGTTTTATCTGCGTTGTATTTTAGATACCATTCGTTGGTAATTATCCAAAAATTGTTTGCAGGTTTGGGTGC
>CAZBEJ010000023.1:0-5356 GCA_964490915.1 uncultured Gammaproteobacteria bacterium | reverse complement strand
ATCGCCATTTTCCTGCCGTCGCTTTTATTTATCCTATTGTTAGGGAAGTTTCATGAACAGATCAAGCATCTGAAATCTGTAAGGGTAATTATCAAAGGTTTCTTGGCTGGGTTTATCGGCATCATAGCCTCGGTCGCCTTGTCGTTCGGGCAAAAATCCCTTATCAACTGGCAGACTTGGATAATCTTTTTGTCAACGCTTTTTATTGTTATAAAATTAAAGAAGGATGTTGTCCTGGCTATTTTGGGAACCATAATAGTTTCGCTTATTATTTTATGAAAAACAGATTTACCATTGCCATCATACTTAATGTTTTGATTACGGCATCAGAAGTAATTGTTGGCGTAATGATCGGCAGCCTTGCGGTCATTTCCGATGCAGTTCATAATTTTTTTGACATAGGTTCAATGGTATTGGCATTATTAGGGGAAAAAATAGGAAGCAGGAAAAACGATCTGAAAAAAACCTACGGTTATAAACGGGCCGAGATACTGGTTGCTTTTATTAATAGCCTAATTCTATTTCTATCAGTAGCAGTAATAGGTTTTGAGTCAATGAAAAGATTATTTCATCCCCAGCCGGTCAATGGCGGATGGATGTTGATTATTGGATCAATTGCTTTTGCGGGGAATATAATTGCCACCAAATTTCTTCACAAAGATTCGAATCACAATCTCAACTTGAAAGCTGTGTTTCTTCATTCGCTGCAGGATGCGCTCTTTTCTGCTGGAGTAATGATCGGGGCAATCTTTGTTTTAATCTTCCATACACCGTTTGTTGATCCACTCATCTCCATAATCCTCTCTGTATTTCTATTGAAAGAGGCATTTGGTCTTATCAAAAGCGCGGTTGATATTCTTATGGAGGCGGTACCGGCAGGGATTGATGTTATTAAATTAAAAGAACAATTACTTAAAATTAAAGGAGTTTCGTCCGTTAACGACCTTCATGTTTGGCAAACAGGATCGGATGATATGATGATAACTGCCCATGTTACTGCGAAAATGTTATCGGAGGAAGATTACGCTTTAATCCTTAAACAAATCCAGACGATAGCGCGTAGCGGATATAATATTGAGCACAGTACCATACAATTGGTTCCTTTTGATATACAAAATCAGTTAGCGGACGATTGTACTCATTGTAATTAATTGACTTTTATAATATGGATCTATACAATCCAGTACATGAAGGACAGAATAGGTATTGTTGGTGGCGGACAATTGGGACGAATGCTTGGCTTTGAGGCAAAAAAAATGGGTTTTTATGTCACCATAATTGATCCTACTCCCCGAAGCCCGGCCGGGCAAGTCGTTGATGCTGAAATTACCGCTGGTTACAGTGATAGTGAAGCTACTTATAAACTCGCGACGGAATCGAACTTCATTACAGTTGAAATAGAACATATAAATACTGGTACTCTTCAACAACTCGTAGATAAAGGTATTCAAGTCAATCCTTCTCCTCAGACAATTTCCATGGTCAAAGATAAATTTGTCCAAAAAGAATTTTTAAGGAAAAATGGTATTCCGACGGCAGATTTTAAAGAAGTAACCACAGAAACAGATATCATTGTGGCGGGTCAAGAATTCGGTTTTCCCTTACTGGTGAAAGCAAAACACAATGCCTATGACGGGAGAGGAAATATAATCCTACAGAGTAAAGAGCAGGTTTCTGAAGTTGTGAGAAAACTTCCAGGCAGGCAATGGTATGTTGAGAAATTTGTTCCTTTTGCAAAAGAACTTGCGATTATGATGGTCAGAGGCATAAAGGGCGACATCGTATCTTATCCGGTTGTAGAGACCATACATAAAAACAACATCTGTCATATAGTAAAAGCGCCAGCTCCCGTTGACTCAAAAATACGTAAAAAAGCAGAAACGCTTGCCATCGAGGTAATGCAACACCTTAATGGAGCAGGAGTTTTCGGTATAGAAATGTTTTTGACAGGAGATAGCAAGGTGTTGGTAAATGAAATTGCTCCAAGGGTGCATAACAGTGGTCACTATACAATAGAGGCGTGTTTTACATCCCAATTTGAGCAACATATTCGTGCAATTACCGGAATGCCTCTAGGGAATCCTGAAATGACGGTCCCGGCAGCCGTGATGATAAACATCTTAGGAGAAAGGCAAGGGCCGGTAAACGTTAAGGGTATGGATAAGGTTCTTGGTATGCGTAATACCTATGTGCATATTTATGGTAAAAAAGATACCAAGCCAGAGCGGAAAATGGGGCATATTACCGTTGTGGGAAATAATATAGAGGAATTACAGCAGAAAGCTTTGAAGGCACGAAATCTCATCAGTATTTGAGTAGTATTCTCTTAAGAATTATGATAAACCCTATATGTTAATGACCCTGTTCCATCCGATTTTAACACTTTCTTGAAAAATATTTAATTTCCGTGTAATATGATTCAAATATGATACATATATTTTCAATCCAGGCGCTTATTCTTGTTATCCTTATTGCAGTAGCGGCGTTCGCGATATATAAAATCCTTTCAAGACGGCCCAAAGTAAAATATATAGCTTCATGGACGGCGACGGTAGCTGATAAAAAACATATCGAACGGCAAGACACCAGTAACGGAAAGATAGAAGAATATTACAGTATCATATTCAAAACACCTGACGGGAAAATGATCCGCCAGGGCGTTTCAAAAGAAGTGTACGACTCGTTCACTGTCGGAGATCAGGCAGAAAAAAAGAATATAAACGATATACCGACAAAAGTATAATGACGCTGCATAAAAAAAGATAATTATAATCACCTATGATCGAGACAAAAACAATTTCATTTCATGAACTTGGTATTTTAGGTTTCGACTGTTTACCATTTCAGACAAAATGGTATTTTAAAATCTTCCAGAGACATTTTGTTTCCGAACAAAATATCCTTATTGCAGGGATATATGAGAATAATGCATTAATAGGATATGGAGGGTTTGAAAAAATGGACAATCAAGTACTATTCCTTGGCATGAAACCGGTTTTAAATGGACAGGAACTGACGGACTATGGAGATATCGTAACAGATGAATTTCATAAGGATAGAGTCGGAGAAATCTGGCCGACAGTGCTCCGGTGGTTAAAAAAAAACGGCAGTAGCCATTTTCAGCTGGATTATGTCAGAGAAGATTCACAAACATACGAGATGTTTAAAAACCAAGCTCAACCGCAGGCAATCGCTCCGTATATTGATCTGCTCCAGACTTGGGATGGCTATCTTCTGGCGTTAGATCGGGTTGAGCGGAAAGAATTGAAACGAAAAATGAAACGCTTGGATACAATAAGCCATGAATTCGAATGCTATACGGAAATCAGTAGAGAATCGTTTGAAGAGTTTGTAAGGGTGCATAAATTATCCAGCAGGGAAAAGTCCATATTCATGAGCGAAGAAATGAAACAATTTTTCTGGGATCTGGTTTCCTGTGGGAAATCCCAATGGCAGACCAACCTGTGTTTTCTTACCATAGAAGATAAATATGCAGCGGGTATATTGACGTTTGAAAACGATACAAAAATTCTAGGATATAACTCGGGCTATGATCCTTCGTTTAATTATTACAGCGCGGGATTGATGCTTCATGCCCATAAGATTCGGGAGGCGATCGATGCGAAAAAAACGAAATATGATTTTATGCGGGGGGGAGAACGCTACAAATTCGATTTGGGCGGAAAAAAACTCCAATTGTATAAAATACTGCTGGATCTATAAAAATAAAAGGGAAAAAAACCCCATTGATATTCCAAGCAAACTTCCGCCAACGACATCCGTTGACCAATGTTCTCCTAAGCTGATTCTTGAAAATAACATAATCGAAACAAAAGTGACACCAAGGGTTATCAGGAATGTTTTTGCCAGTATGCGTTTTTTGCCCATTTTTAGTATGAGTGTTGTCAATATCACAAATAAAAACGTAGTACGCAAGCTGTGTCCGGATGGATAAGAAAATCCCGGCCGGACATATGAACTCGGGAATAAAAATGGTATGTCATATCTGGAAAACATAAAAGGAGGCGGAGGGTGCTTTAAAAATAATTTACCAATTATTTCGAATCCGTGTGTAATAATAAATAGTCCATATACCAGCATACCGGAAAGCTTTTTTCGTAAAACCAATGCGACCAAAAGGATAATCGAGGTGATTTCAAAGCTTCCAATTAGGCTGAAAATCGATAAGGTTACGTCAAAGGGTTTAGGAATGTGGTTTTGAAATTTTACCGTAAGATTAAAGTCGAGTTGATTAAACATCCTGGTTTTTACCAAAAGGGTAAAATAAATGAAGAGGATCAGAAAAAAAACACTGACGGAAACAATAATAAGTTTTTTTTTCATAATAATTCAAGCACATGTGAACGAGTCCTTAGATTTTTCTGGTTAACAGATACTCAAGGAGTTCATCGAGAATTTCCTTATATGAATTCCCTATTTTCAGCTGGGAAATGATTTTTCTCGCATCAGTCTCATGGTAGTGAATAAGTGTTTCCACATTTTTAAGTACATTAAGCTCTAATACAAATTTTCTGATTTCTTTAACTTCTTGTGCTGATATTGATGATTTTCCAAATACGGTGGTGCAGTATTTTTTTTGCGCAGGAGTCGATTTCTTATACAAGTAATAACGCATGATTGTTTTCTTGTTTTCCTTGATGTCCGACCCGATGGGTTTTCCTATTTCTGTTTCCGACATCAATCCCAATTCATCATCCTTGATTTGAAAGATAAGACCCAGATGTATTCCCAGCGAACTCAGTTTACTCAACACGGACTTTGGTTGGGTCGTGATAATTCCCCCAAGCAAAAAAGGAAGCGAGAATGTATATCGGGCGGTTTTATATTCATAGGTATTCAGAATCTCTTTAATGGATGGATTGTCATCGCTATGTCCTTGGCAAACGTCTTCCATTTGGGCTATACCCACATGTGCCATTTCCGAGGAAAATAACTGCAATATTTTTGATTTATGGGGGATATTTGCCTCTGCGATTTGTTTTATGGTCAGGAAGAAACCCACGTCTCCTGCGCACATGGCGTTTGAAATTGAAAAAAGATGTGGTTTTTTGAATTTCATCTCTTCTGCAAATGTCAAATATCGTGCATAAACGGATTTCATGCCGCGGCGTTGGAAATCTTCATCCATGATGTCGTCATGGATCAATAAAGATGAATGAATAAGCTCAATAGCGCTTGCCAGCGGTAATAATTTATCACTGTTTTTATACCCGAACATTTCGGCAGAAAACAAAAACATGGATCCGCGGATATCTTTTCCACTAACTATGAAAGGTTGGAGAATGTTGATGAGATCAACTCCCCATTTATTAATCATTGCGAACTGGGATTTCTG
>CAZBEJ010000022.1:1399-8912 GCA_964490915.1 uncultured Gammaproteobacteria bacterium | reverse complement strand
AGATGCATAAGAGCATCTATTGTCTGATTTGTCGGATTAACAATATCGATAAGGCGTTTATGTATTTTCAGGCCGAAATGTTCACGCGAATCTTTATCAATGAATGAAGATTTATTCACTACGTATACTTCGCTTTTCGTCGGCAATGGAATGGGACCGATGATAGATGCACCCGTTCTGATTGCCGTATCGACAATCTTTTGGCACGTTTCATCTATTAAACGATGATCGTATGCTTTGAGTCTGATTCGAATGCGTCCTTTCGGCATAATATAAAAGTGCACCAATGAGTCTAATTAGACTAATGAAATCAATTAGACTTATTTAATAATTTTCGTTACCGTACCTGCTCCGACCGTATGTCCTCCTTCACGAATAGCGAATTTTTGACCCTCTTCAAGAGCTACTGGATAGATAAGTTTACCAGTAACCTTTACATTATCTCCCGGCATAACCATTTCTACGCCACTTGGTAATGTCACTTCACCCGTCACATCGGTTGTTCTGATGTAAAACTGCGGTCTATAACCTTTGAAAAACGGTGTGTGTCGGCCTCCTTCTTCTTTGGTGAGTACGTAAATCTGGGCCTCGAACTCCGTGTGGGGAGTGATTGTGCCTGGTTTGGCAACAACCTGCCCTCTCTGAACATCGTCTTTTTCAACTCCTCTTAACAAGAGTCCGACATTGTCACCCGCCCGTGCCTCATCAAGTGTCTTTCTGAACATCTCGACTCCGGTGATAACTGTTTTTTTGGTTTCTTTCAAACCAATAATCTCAACTTCATCATTGACTTTAATAATTCCTCTTTCAACCCTACCGGTTACCACAGTTCCTCTTCCTGAAATCGTGAATACGTCTTCAACAGGCATAAGGAATGGTTTATCAATCGGCCGTACCGGTTCAGGAACATATTCGTCAATCGTCGCCATGAGTTTTTCTATGGCGGCTATTGATTCCGGATCATCCTGAAGGGCTTTAAGTGCAGAACCTCGAATAATCGGAACTTTATCGCCAGGGTAGCCGTATTTTTTCAAAAGATCGCGGACTTCCATTTCAACCAAATCCAATATTTCCTTATCCTGAACCATGTCAACTTTGTTCAAGAATACGACAATCGCCGGAACATTAACTTGGTTTGCAAGAAGGATATGTTCTCGTGTTTGAGGCATCGGTCCATCCGGCGCCGATACCACCAAGATAGCTCCGTCCATCTGCGCTGCTCCGGTAATCATGTTTTTGATGTAATCAGCGTGACCAGGAGCATCAATGTGCGCATAATGTCTTTTGTCGGTTTCGTACTCAGAGTGATGGAGATTGATAGTAACTCCTCGTGCCCGTTCTTCAGGAGCTTTGTCTATGTCTTCATATTTTAAGAATTGTGCCTTGCCTTTTTTTGACAGAACGTAGTGAATTGCTGAAGTCAACGTGGTTTTCCCATGATCGACGTGACCAATTGTACCGATATTAAGATGAGGTTTGTTCCTCTGAAATACACCTTGTGCCATATTTACTATTTAAACTAATAAAATAATAAAGAAATTAGTTTACGAAAAAGCTATTATAACGGATATGCAAAAAAATGCAATCCCCTTTTTTCAAGAGTAATGCTTTTTTAGTCCGGTAAAATCGGAGTCAGCTCCGATATATATCGGGGTTGACTTTTTTTCTTTACTTAATTATATTAAAGTTAATGATGAGAAAAGTCAAGACCTTTTTCCATATATTCTATAATAGCCTTATCCCTCACGTCAGATATTATTCACATATATTGAAGATTAATTTCAGAACTTCATTAAAATATCTGATCTTACTTATATTTATTCTCAACGTAATATTTATTTGTTCCCTCATTGTTAAATATAACCCGTCCAAAATCAACCAAACCCTGGATGGAGTCATAACCTCATTGCATGAGTATCCCGATAATCTTACGATTTTCGTAGGTAAAGGATCTCTTATGACCAATTTTGATAAACCGTATTTTTTTTGGGTTAATCTACCCGGCCAAAATCAACTAGTAGCCGTCATCGACGAATTTGCCGAACCCTCTAAAATCCGCGAGTACGGTGCTTTGGCTATGTTTACGAACAAAGACATAGTCACCCAAAATAGCAATACAAAAGAACTTACGGTAATTCCATATTCTGAAGGACCTGTACAAACTATAACCAAGTCCTCGATGAACAAAATTATCAGCATTGTTGACAGACTAAAACTCCTGCTTCCGTTCCTATATCTTATCGCCGTAATCATTATGCTCATCGCATTACCGATCGCATCTTTTATTACTACCATGTTCTATTTATTACTATCATCGCTGCTTATTTTCCTTTTCTATCGTTTTATCATCCAAAAACGCTTTACCTTTAAACGAATCGTACAAATTTCATTCCATGCGGTAACGTTTCCGCTCAGTATCGACTATATTTTGACAATCTTCAGACCAAGCCTGAAAATCAGCAATGCTTCGCTGTATTCAATCACCCCTCCGCCGTTTCCTGTCCTTTTTTTTATTCTCGTTGTCACTTTTATCGCTGCAGGTGTCTACGAAACCCATTTTGAAGAACAGTCGTCTCGTATAACCGCTGCACACAAACATCCCCATCACCTTCATAAAGCTTCATGATTATTTGCTATACTAACACTCATCCGTTTAACAACTTTTTGGAGCATCATAATGAAAACACAATCCCGTCTCATACTTAATGAAGAGCAAAATAAAGCAGTTATATATAATACAGGACCGTTACTGATTATCGCAGGAGCAGGAACGGGAAAGACGCATACCTTGGTAGAAAAAATCACATATCTCATCCATAAGCACATTGCGAAACCTGAGCAGATTCTCGCACTAACCTTTACTGAAAAAGCAGCCGCAGAGATGGAAGAACGCGTCGACCAAGCGATCCCATACGGCTATTTTCAAATGTGGATCTCCACGTTTCACGCTTTTTGTGATGCCGTACTCAAAGACTATGGCATAGATATCGGCTTAAATCCATCCTATCATTTGTTCACAGAACCCGAGGCGTTACTTTTTCTCAAACAAAATCTTTTCCTCTTTAATCTCAATTATTACCGGCCCCTGGGAAATCCGCATAAATTTGTCGATGCTTTGCTCAAGCATTTTTCGCGATTGCGCGACGAAATCGTATCGCCAAAGGAGTATATGGATTTCGTCAAAAAAAAACAAAGGCAAAAAGATTTAAGTCAGGAAGAGAAAAAAAAATATATGGAATTGGCGGGTGCCTATGCCACCTATCAGTCATTAAAAATAAAGCAAGGCTTTTTGGATTTCTCTGACCTTATTTATTATACGATTCAACTTTTCAAAAAAAGAAAAAACGTCCTTGAAAACCATAGGAAAATATTCACCCACGTTATGGTAGATGAATTTCAGGATACGAATATCGCTCAGTACGAATTGATAAAAATGCTCTGTCCTGCTTCCAAAGACCCGCATCTTACGGTTGTCGGCGACGATTCCCAGGCGATATATAAATTTCGCGGCGCATCTATTTCAAATATCTTGAACTTCATGAAGGATTACCCGAAAGCAAAACAAGTGTTCCTTCAAAAAAATTATAGGTCGAATCAAACTATTCTGAACGCCGCATATTCGTTGATTAAACACAACGATCCGGATACGCTCGAGGCAAAACTCGGCATTTCAAAATACCTTATCAGCCAAAAAAAAGACAATCGCGAAGCCATAACCGTAACGATCCACGACCGACCCGAACAGGAAGCCGAGTTCGTTGCCAAAACCATCGCGTCCTTCGGAAAAAAGTATCATTTCTCCGATATTGCCATCCTTACCAGAGCGCACAGTCATGCGGATCCGTTTATACAAGCCCTTGTTCGTCTAGGAATACCGTATCAGTTTCTGGGACCCGGCGTGTTGTTCCGCCAACCCGAGGTAAAAGACCTTATCGCATATCTTAAAGTTTTATATAACCCCGAGGATTCTGTCTCGCTGTACAGGGTGCTGGCAATGGACATAATCGATATAGAAGGAAAAGACATTGCTCTTTTGCTTTCATTTTCCAAAAAAACAAACCTTGCACTGTTTCAGTCGATAGAAATATACTTGTCTTATTTCCATGAAGATCTTATGGCAGATAATAAAGAAATCTATGAGCAGTTCCTTCCTCATTTAAAAGCAGTCACGCAACAGAAACTTTATAGCCTCTATTCGCTTATCGTAAAGCATTTATCTTTGGCAACCAAAGAAACTGCCGGACAAATCCTTTACTACTTCCTTGAAGATACCAAATACCTGAATAAATTGGTGGCGTACAAAACCGAAAAAGAAGAAAAAATCGCCAATTCCATTTCCAAGTTTTTCTCCGTGCTTAAATCATTCGAGACAACCCATGAAGATGCATCTATACATGCGGTTGTGGATTTTTTGGGTATGAGTATGGAGCTTGGCGAATCCCCGTTTTTATCAAAGGATGATCTGGTCGAATCCAATGCCGTTAATATCCTTACTGTTCATGCGGCTAAGGGGCTTGAATTCCGGGTCGTATTTATGATCAACTGCACGCGAGGCAGATTTCCTACATACCAGCGGAAAGAAACCATCCCTATGCCTGAGGAGCTTATCAAGGAAATCCTGCCACTAGGAGATTATCATCTTGAGGAAGAGCGCAGACTCTTTTATGTCGGTTCCACCAGAGCCATGGATTTGCTGTATCTCTCCGCATCAAAATGGTACGGCGAAGCGAAACGCGAACAAAAATTATCGCCGTTCGTACTTGAAGCAGTCGGCGAACAAACAGTAAATCGGATCTACACCACAAAAGAGGAAACAAAATCCCAGCTCGCAATGTTTGCGTTCGAAAAACCAAAAACAACATATACGGAAAACGGCATGGTAAAAAAACCCTTATACTTTTCCTATACGCAACTTGAAACCTATGAACAATGTCCGTTGCAGTATAAATACCGGTATGTGCTGAAAATCCCTACTCAGCCTTCCGCATCAGCTTCTTTCGGCAGTACAGTCCACAAAGCGCTTCTCAATTTCTATAAAGAATATCTCAGGAATAAAAATGTGACCGAAAACCGTCTCCTTGAATTGTACCAGAAGTCATGGATTCCCATCGGCTATAGCTCAAGAGCGCAGGAAAAAAGAATGTTTGCGGAAGGAAAGGTTTTTTTGACGACCTATTTCAAAAAACTCCATAAAAAAAACTTGTCGATCATCGACCTTGAAAAACCTTTTAAACTAAAGCTTTCCAGCACCTTATACGTCACCGGCAAAATTGACCGCATAGACAAAAAATCAGTTCAGTCGATCGAGATCATCGATTATAAGACCGGCAAAATACCTGCGGATAAAGAACTCAAAAAAAATCTGCAGTTGTCAATATATTCTATGGCAGCCATGAATCACGAATTCTATAAACATCCCATGGGACATATTTACGTTACGCTGTATTATCTTCAAGGACCTAAGAAAATTACTATGACGCGTACAAATGAGGAAATCTCTGCCGCAAAAACAAGAATTCAAGATGCGGTCGATAAAATTTTCAAAAATAATTTCGAACCGAATGTAGGACTATGGTGCGATTTTTGTCCGTTCAGAATGCTTTGCGAAGCATGGCAATAATTACTCGGATAGTTTTTTTAACGCAGTATGATCTTTATTTTTGCTTCTCAAACTGAACGTCACGTAATTGCACATGATGCGGACACGTTCCGGCGTTATATCCATGATTTTGCCAACCTCTTTGAGCGTCTTTCCGGATTTTCTCAGTTTCCAAGCGTCTACATACCGCACGAGATTTTTAGACATATCTTAATCTATAAACTAAATATAGAATTAAAACTATATATATCCCAGTATATATGTTTATTATAGAACAGGAAATACTGGCTATCAATCAAATAACGGACATGCTCTGCAGGGTTTGTTTACGGTACATAAGCTCATTCTGCCGGATTTAGTCTTTTTCACGATACCGATGCGCATCATTTGATTAACGTGAAATGTAACCGTTTTCTGGTAAACAAGAGAAATTTTTGTATAATATGACATGGTAGCAAGGATTTCTCGGAATCATTTTTTTTCTCGGCTTTTTGAGATAACTATTCCGCTACTCTCCTGGATACTGATCACTCTGCCCATCTGGCTATCGCCTTTTCATCCTGCTCTGGTTGCTTATTTTATTATCGCATTCGACCTCTATTTCTTTTATAAATCTGTCAGGACGACCTATCTAGCCACAATTTCCTACAAGCAAATTCTGGCCCATATGAAGATTCCCTATCGTTTGCAGTTACGAAGATTCAAAGAAGCGCCTTCAATCAATCATTTCATTATCATCCCTAATTTCAGCGAACCGCTTTATAAACTTGAATCAACCATCGCAGCTCTTGCAAAGTCAGACTATCCATACAAAAAATTGTATCTTGTTCTTGCATTTGAGGACCGTGAAACAGAAGCGGATGAAAAATCAAAATATCTTATCTCAAGGTTTAAGCAGAATTTCCAAGATATTATATCCGTCAAACACCCTTTGACAGAAAAAGAAGTGGCCGGTAAGGCTAGCAACCAGACATATGCTGCACGCGTCGTAGAACAGTATGCTATCTCCCACAGAATCGCTTTTCAGAATACGCTCATTACTATCTGTGACGCAGACAGCCATCTGTCAAAAAATTATTTTTCGTACCTGGCCTGCGAGTTTCTCAAAGATAAAAACAAGCTCTATCATTTTTACTGGGCTCCTGTACTTTTATACAATAATTTCTGGCAGCTTCCTTTATTCGTACGCATGCAATCAACGCTTTCGTCAATCATCCGGTTAGCGTTTCTTTCAGAAAAAAACAACCTTATCCAGGTTTCGACGTACTCGACAAATCTCTGGCTTCTTAACAAAATCGGCTACTGGGATGTGGACATCATTCCCGAAGACTGGCACATTTATTTCCAAGCATTTTTTACGTTTGGAACCAAAGTAAAAACACTTCCCTTGTTTACTATTATCAACAGCGATGCAGTCTACTCCGGCAAATACACAAAAACACTGGCAAACCGCTATGAACAAGAAAAACGATGGGCATGGGGTGTCAGCGATATCGGGTATGCACTCAAGAAATTCTTCGTCACACCGCATATTGATCCCGTCAGCAAACTGAGAAAAATTTTATTCATAAGCGAAACCCATCTGTTTTGGCCTTCGTCTTTTTTTCTTTTGACGCTGAGCGCTTCTATCCCGCCATTGATCAATCCTGTTTTTAAACGCACGGTTATGGGTTTTCTGTTACCCCAACTTTCAGGGCTGATACTTACCATAACTTCCTTACTGTTGATACTCTATGTATACTTGGATATTAAGATCAGGCACCAATTCAATATGAAAACAAAACTGCGGTCATTTCCGTTGCTGATTATTCAGTGGTATTTGCTTCCACTCGTTTCGTTTTTGTTTTCCTCGCTTCCGGCTCTTGAGGCGCACACGCGCATTTTATTGGGAAAAAATATTAAATATAAAGTGAC
>CAZBEJ010000022.1:0-1299 GCA_964490915.1 uncultured Gammaproteobacteria bacterium | reverse complement strand
TAATATGCTATCTTTTCTATTCACAAAAACTCCTCTCGTTTTTCTCGTGCAAAGTTTTTGGAGAGACGAAGCCTTTACGTACGTAATGTCAAAACAGAATATTCTGCAGATTCTCACAACTACCGCCAAAGACTTCAATCCGCCTTTTTATTACGTCGTCATGCATTTTTGGATTATATTTGCCGGTCGTTCCGAAATAGCAATGCGATTGATTTCGTTCATTATGTACTGGGCAACTCTCTATATCATCTATCTATTCATGACTGAGCTTTTTCATATCGATATAAAGAAGTCATTGTGGTATCTGCTTTTTGTTGCGATCAATCCCTTTCTCGTATATTACGCTTTTGAAGTACGCATGTATATGATGCTGGCATTTTTCGTAACGCTATCCTCATATGCTTTTCTTAAACAGAAAAATAAACTCTATGTGATAATTACCATTCTAGGGCTCTATACTCATTATTTCATGATCTTCATCGTCCTATTGCAGTTTAGCTATTCCCTGTTTGCAAAAAAAATGAAACTGAAAACCGACTTGCTTACATATATGTTGTTGCCTATTGTATTTTTTGCCCCTTGGCTTCTGTATGTTTTTATTTCAAAAAATATGCAGTCCGGTTCCTTTTGGATAACAGCTCCAAATATTGAAACACTGATAACCATTCCCGGTACGATATTGACCGGGTACGAGCAGGAACTCACCTACTATAATCAGTACATCATTACGGCATCAATATTGGCAACCGCAGTTCTCATCACAGGTTTATACTTCATAATAAAAAAGAATGCATTAAAACCAATTGTCGTTTATCTATTACTCTGGTCACCTGGAATTCCATTTTTCCTCTATGTGATATCGTATCTCAAGCCGATTTACCTTCCTCGCTATTTCATTTTTTCGTGCATCGGACTCAATCTCCTATTGATATATTCATTCGAACATACTCCAAAAAAAGTACGGAATATCCTGATCGTTATCATAGTGATTCTTATCGTACACTATAATGAATACCAGGCTCTCGCAAGGACGAAATCCGATTTACGGAAAACCTTTTCCCAAATCAATGCCATTGCTTCAAAACAAGACGTGGTTTATGTAACGAACGAACTTGACTATTTTACCGCCGAATACTATTTCGGTCTGGCTCGAGTATATATTTACGGAAAAAGCTATGAAAGTTTACCGGATTACATAGGTAAGGTTCTCATTCCTCCATCTCATATTGCCTACCATTTACCTATCTATCCGCAAAAAGCATTTGTAATGACTTCCGACACGCATTTCGAGATCCAATC
>CAZBEJ010000021.1:3747-8989 GCA_964490915.1 uncultured Gammaproteobacteria bacterium | reverse complement strand
CCGCCGAGCGTTGCCATTACGCGGGATATAATCAAAAAAACCAATATGCTTGTTGCAACCGAAATCATGAGTCCGTTGGTTCAGCTCCCATCTCTGGAAAACAAAATTACCAAGAACAAAATTATGGTCTGGAACCCTGCGGTCAATCAACTTGGGTGGCCCATGCTGAAAATGGGTTCTTTTGCCAAAAAAAACGGTTGGCTTGTCGGACTAAAAAACGGCAAATGGCTTGGAGATGATTTCTTGGGACAGACAACTCTGGAAAAGACATGGGTTGGTTTATCGAAATATACAGGGTTAGACGAACCGGGGCTAGATGATCGGATAATTTTTATCCAGCGCGGGGTAGATATTGCAGGTAAAGGAAATTATAGAAACTTGCCTATACACGACGTGGCAAAGCGCGTCAAATTGAGCACCGGAAGGAAAATGTTTTTCGATCCGAGTCATACACACGGACCAAAGCTTCGTCATACCATAGCTAAGGGAGTTATTGAAGCAATGAAGATGAAGATTGACGACGATACGTATCTTTACGACGGTATATTGATTGAAGTAGGCAGATCTCATACCGATACGGAACAACACATAACCGTCAAGGAACTGGATGAATTATGTCAAGAGCTAACCCAATTCAGGGAACTCGTTTCCCCTAATTAATATGAAAAAAATACTGTTTCTCGGACCAATTGGATCATACAGCCACAACATCGCACGGCAAGTATTTCCGGACAGTTCCTATATTGCCTGTCATACGTTTAACGATATAGTCAAAGCGACTCTATCTCAAAAAGCATCTGTTGGAGTGTTGCCAATCGAAAACTCGATTACGAGTGACATTCACGAAAACATGAATTTCCTGTTCAATACCGACTTAAAAATAGTCGCAGAAGGGTTTTTGAAAATCAACCTCCATCTCATCGGACTCAAAAGTGCAAAATTATCTGATATCAAGTTCGTATACAGCCATTACAAGGCTCTTGAACAGTGTAAAAAGTTTATTAAAAGGTACCATATTGCCTCTGAACAATCGCCGAGTACTGCACAGGCTGCATCCTCTATCTTGTCACTCGACGACAAACAAAATGCAGCTATCGGAAGTAAAGAACTCATAAAACACAAACAACTCTCGATAATCAGGGAAAATATCGGAGACGTAAAATTCAATATTTCGAGATTTGTATTCGTTACCCATGTGAAATCAAAACTCGATCCGGTATCAACGGTACGGAACAAAATTTCGTTTACGTGTTCCATTGCCCATAGACCCGGAACGCTTGCGCGTTTATTGAACGCGTTTGCACACCTGGGAGTCAACCTGACGAAAATAGAATCCAGACCGATTGCCGGAACGGATTGGGAATATCGTTTCTGGATCGATATAGAACTTGATACGACTGTGCAACCATTACGTATGGTACTCGATACCATACGGTCAGAAACGTTCAGCCATAAGATTATTGGCATTTACGAAATCGGAAAACAATATGAAAGTTGATAATCAATTAACCAATTTTCGCAAGCAACTTGACCGCGTGGATGCGGAAATTCTTGCACTGCTTGAGAAAAGGCTTGTTATCGCGGATAAGATCGGTGAGACAAAAAACCGGTTGGGAATGCCTATAACCGATGAACAGAGAGAGCTGGCGATTACCGATAATCTCGCCAAACGGACTTCGAATCAAATTCTGAAGAATTCTCTGGCTTCCATTTTTTCACCCATTTTTGAACTCAGCAAAGCAAACCGCATTTTTTCGATACAGAGATCCCTCGCATTCAAAAACGTCGGCATAATCGGCACCGGTCTCATAGGCGGATCAATAATAAAAGCTTTGAAATCGAGGAATCCGAACATAACAATTTCAGCATTGACACATAACTATCAGGAATTAGATAAACAATATATAGATATAAAAGTCCAATCGATCAGTCAACTAGCCGTTATTTGCGATTTGATCATTGTCGCATCTCCTATAGACAGCATTATTCCATTGACAAAAGAAATAGCACTATATGAAAAAATAAGAAGTTCGAAACTAATTGTCATGGACTGCGGAAGCGTTAAGGGAAAAATTACAACCGCATTTGAAGCACTTACCGGCAAAAACATGGAGTTCATTCCGACACACCCCATGGCCGGATCAGAAAAGAGCGGATTCAATAACGCTCATCCGCTCCTATTTCTCAATCAACCGTGGATCATAACTCCGCATACCAACAATACTGAACCGGCAATCAACGATATATACCAATTGATCAGATATTTGGGAAGTAATCCTGTTGAAATGAACGCGAAGGACCATGATAGAAAAATAGCTTTGGTTTCGCATCTGGCTTTTCTGATATCGGTCATGTATTTTTCGTTCGTAAAAAAAACAGACAGATCAAGCTTACGTCTGGCTGGTCCAGGATTCAGGTCCATCGCCAGATTGGCAAAAGGAAATGCACTCATGCATAAACAAATATTTACTAATAATAGAGCAAACATTATTAAGGAGTCAAAAGAATTCATCCGATATTTTTCAAGTATCCTGTCTGAAAATGCAAATTTGGAGACTCTGTTTACATCGATTAAAAAGCAGTCAGAGAAATTTTTCAAATGATAATCCTATGAAAATAACCATAGTACCGTCAAAAATAAAAGGCAACGTTTCCATTCCGTCATCCAAAAGCCTTACGCACCGGTACTGCATTTTGGCATCGCTTGCTTATGGAATAAGTACGATCCGCAATCCGCTGCAATCCGATGACACAAAATACACACTTGAAGCGCTGAAAGCTTTGGGAGTATCTGTTGAAGGAAGACATAACTCCTTGAAAATAACCGGAACGGATGGTTCATATAATCCATTAAAACCCGATATTTTTCTGGGAGACTCGGGCACTTCGACACGATTTCTCATCGGGTTATCCACGTTATCGAATAACCCCATTATCATTGACGGTTCGAAAAGATTGCGCATGAGACCAAACAGGGATTTATTCAGGGTATTACAGAAACAGGGAGCATCCATTGAATTCCTGGAAAGCGATCAATGCTTACCTGTCAGGATATCAGGTAAAAAACTCAAAGGCGGAACCATTGATATATCGGGAGCTGTGAGCTCCCAATTCATCAGCTCATTGCTGATGATATCGCCGTTTAGCAAAACTAAGTCCGTTGTCCGGATTAGCGACGGTCTCAAATCAAAACCATATGTTGATCTCACAATCCGGGCAATGAAAGAATTTGGCGTCAACGTAACAAACGATCATTACCAATCATTCGAAATACCAAATAACACACATTACCATGCAAGGGAAATAACAGTAGAGGGGGATTTTTCATCGGCATCATATTTTATCGTACTGTCGTTCCTTACCGGATCGAAGATCAGGATACTGAATTTGAGTAAAAATTCCATGCAGGCAGATAAAAAAATTCTCGACTTCATCAAACTGCTCGGCGGATCAGTCGAGTGGTATGAAGATTCACTCCTGATCCATGGAACCAAATCAATAAAAAGCGCGGAACTGGACGTCTCCGATTGCCCTGATATAGCGCTTACTTTGGGAATCATCGGCCCGTTCACCGATAACAGCCTCGTACTGAAAGGAACGAAAAATCTTAAAGTAAAAGAATCAGATAGAGGAATGGCTTTGCAGGAAAACCTGCAAAAACTTGGTGGACGCGTCGATCTTGAAGACAACAAAATTACGATCTACAGATCCTATCTGCATAGCGGGAACATAAATACGTTTGACGATCATAGGGTAGCGATGAGTTTCAGCATACTTGGCGCTATGATTCCTCAAGGAATCGGAATCGATAACGCAAGCGTCGTATCGAAATCCTATCCCTTATTTTTCCATGATCTTAAAAAGTTAGGTATACATATATGAGAAAAGTCGGATCACTATTCCTATGCGGATTCCGGTGCACGGGAAAAACGACCATCGGTCCACTCGTAGCTCAAAAACTCGGATGGGAATTTATCGAAATGGACGATGAAATCGCAAAGGCTTCCGGAAAAACGATCGACGAACTGACCGTCAACGGGACCGATTGGCAAAAATTCAGACAGACCGAATACGATCTCCTGCAAAAACTGATTACTAAAAAAAATGTGGTCATCAGTACGGGCGGCGGGGTGGGAGTCAACAACATTATCAAAACCGGTACTCATATTTCGTTCGGCAGACTTGAAATGAATCTGTTTACGACGGCGCCGTCCGCGTTTGTCGTCGTGCTGAACTCATCCATGCGTGTTATCAGGACAAGAATCGTCAGACAGGAAATGAGCAAACAAAACACGCAGCGACCCCTATTGGGCGAATCCAGAGCGAAGGAAGTTTCCTCTCTCCTGAAACGGTACGAAAACGATGCCTATAAACAAAAGATTATTCTGACAGACGCAATCGTTCAGGATTCTCTGCGCATATACCGCAACAGAATACCTCTATATGATTTTTTAAGTCCTCATCACGTTGACACAGGCGTATTATCCATCGAACAAACTATTGGACACATTATACATTTAGTGACTTAACTTATGAGAATTAGCGCAAAAACAAAATTATGCATTATCATCGGCGATCCTATAAATCACTCACTATCTCCCGCTATGCATAACGCGGCATACGAATCTTTGGATATCGATGACCGGTTCGTTTATCTTGGTGCTAATGTAAAGGTGGAAGACGTAAAAGCGGTAGTCGAAGCAATGAGAGTCATGAACATGCGGGGTTTGACCTGCACCATGCCCCATAAAATAGAAGTTTTGAAATATTTGGACTATGTCGATCCGGACGCAAAAAAAATTGGCGCGGTAAACACTATCGTGAACGAAAACGGAATCCTCAAGGGATACAATACCGACTGGATGGGAGCCATTACCCCTTTGGAGAAAGTAACCAAATTAAAAGGTAAAGTAGTGGCGCTTCTAGGGGCAGGTGGCGCAGCTCGCGCCGTCGCCTATGGTTTGATTCTGAAAGGTGCGAAAGTGGAAATATATAATAGGACTTTGGGAAAAGCTGAACAACTGGCAAAAGAATTCGATTGCATCGGCAAATCAATGGACCAGATTATTGATGTAAAAAATGCGGATATCATCATCAACGTCACATCTCTTGGCATGCATCCAAATGAAAATATCTCACCAATCGATCAACAACTCATAACCAGAAGCCAAATCGTTTTCGACGCCGTATACGTTCCATACGAAACAAAGTTGCTGAAATTTGCCAAAGAAAAAAGAGCGAA
>CAZBEJ010000021.1:1272-3647 GCA_964490915.1 uncultured Gammaproteobacteria bacterium | reverse complement strand
TAATCATATCATTTCATGATTATGAAAAAACACCAACGCTGATGAAACTCAAATCAATTAAAAACAGCATGAAAAGATTTAAGCCATATGCAATGAAATTAGCGACTAAGATACATGCGAACGAGGATATTAAAACTCTCATACGATTACTTTTAGATAAAAAACCAAATGAGGAAATGATAGTCATAGGAATGGGGGATAAAGGTAAAATAACCCGTCTTATCAATCCTCTTTTAGGTAGTTACTTGACCTATGCATCAACAGAATATTCTCAATCAGCTCCAGGACAAATACCTATTAATTTGTTGCGAGCAGTTTACCAGCGTATACAATACATATGAAAAAAATCCCTGTTACAATAAAACGAAAAAGCGAATCGTATAAAATCTTGATCGGCTCAGGTTTAATAACAAAACTTCCGGGATTATTTGATTTTTCCGAATATTCATCAGTTGCGATCATTACCGATTCAAACGTTGGACCCAAATATGTACAATCGATTAAACGATTGTACATTCGTAATAACGTATCTGTTTTTACGTTCCCTGCCGGAGAACAGCATAAAAACCTCGATACGGTCACTAAAGCATACCAATTTCTTGCACGACACCAAGTTGACAGAAAAGGATTGATCATCAATCTTGGCGGTGGTATAGTGACTGACCTTGGAGGATTTGTTGCTGCCACTTACATGAGGGGTGTGGATACTATCAATATTCCTACAACCGTTGAGGGAATGGTAGACGCATCGATCGGGGGGAAAGTCGGTGTAAACCTAGGCCACTGGAAGAATTATGTGGGAATGTTTCATCAACCAAAAGCAATTGTTATGGATATTGATACGTTGAAAACACTCAACGAAAGGAATCTCGTTGCAGGATTCGGTGAAATCATCAAACACGGATTGATTGCCGATAAACAATATTTCGAGTTCGTGACATCCAAAAAACCAAAGGATTTTTCCCAAACCGAGTTGACTGAAATCATATCCCGTTCCTGCGAAATCAAAAAAAACATCGTGGAGCAAGATGAACGAGAGTCCGAAAGACGAAAGTTGCTGAACTTTGGACACACCATAGGTCATGCTGTCGAATCCTTGAGTCTAAAAACGAAACGCCCACTTTTGCACGGTGAGGCGGTTGCGATCGGCATGATTGCAGAATCAATGATCTGCCAGTTGGCGGGAATGATCTCATCGAAAGCACTACAATTAATTATAGTGAGTATCCGTCATGCCGGACTTCCAGTTAAAATTCCGTTCCGGGTAAAACGCGATTTTCTTTTAGACCTTATTAAAAAAGACAAAAAAAATGTGAGTGGACAAATTCAATGGACATTATTAAATACCATCGGATATGGAATCATTAACCAAAAGATTTCTAAAAATATCGTCAAAAAGGCGTTGGCATATATCAGTAATTAAGAGATAATAATCATATGCTCAGATTTTTAACAGCAGGCGAGTCGCACGGGAAAGGAATAACCGCCATCATAGACGGTATGCCGGCAAACGTGCCAATTTCCGCAGAAAAAATACAGTTCGAACTGCAAAAACGCAGCAAGGATTTTGGCCGGGGAGGAAGGGGACTGATTGAAACAGACAAAGTGCAGATTTTGTCAGGGATACGTTTCGGGAAAACCATAGGATCGCCGATCGCCCTGTTTATCGAAAACAAGGATTTCAAAAACTGGGAAGATAAAATGAGCATCGAGGATCAGGATGAATCATTCAAAGATAAAATTGCGGTTACTCAACCTCGTCCTGGCCACGCCGATTTAGTCGGATCCCAAAAATACGGATTCGATGACGTAAGGAATGTCCTGGAACGGGCTTCAGCTCGTGAAACTGCAGGGCGTGTCGCAGCCGGATCGGTATTCAAACAACTATTGGAGATATTGGATATAGAAATTGCCAGCCACACGATTCAAATTGACGATGTCAAGCTTGAAAAACAAAACTATGATTTTGCAGATATCAAAACAATTTACGAAACTGACCCGGAAATCAGATGTATAGATAAAAAAACGTCTGAAGAAATGATGCAGAGAATTCAAAAAGCAAGAATGGATAAAGATACCTTAGGGGGCGTCATCGAAGTATGGGCAATCAATGTTCCTCCGGGGCTCGGTAGCTATGTCCAACACGATCGGAAAATCGACGGTCAAATTGCTCAGGCCTTGATGAGTATTCCATCGGTCAAAGCCGTTGAAATCGGAACCGGAATATCTAATGCAGAAATGCATGGATCTCAGGTTCAGGACGAGATATTTTATGTGAAAGAAAAAGGATATTTCCGCAAAACCAATCGCGCTGGAGGAATCGAAGGTGGAGTAACAAACGGCATGCCAATTGTCTGCCGCGTGTACCATAAACC
>CAZBEJ010000021.1:0-1172 GCA_964490915.1 uncultured Gammaproteobacteria bacterium | reverse complement strand
AAAAGAAATGAAGATCCCGCCGAAAGGCGGGTTTTTTAGTTTTAGCATACATATATGAAATTCAAAAAACTGATGGCTCAACGGACAAAAGTCATGTTGTACAGCGCATTGAGCGAGCTCTTGAGCGTAACCGATAATCCAAGTATTATCTCTCTTGCCGGCGGTTTGCCTGCACCGGAAAGCTTTCCTCTGCAAATGATTGATCGCCTCAACCGTGAAGTAATGAAAAAATACAAAAGTTCAGCCTTCCAATACGGCCCGACATTAGGAGCTAAACCATTACGTGAAGCTACGAGTATATGGCTTAAGGAACGCAATATGGATGTATCTCCTGATGATATCGGAATAACCACCGGCTCTCAAGGAAGTCTTGATTGCCTCGGAAAAATATTTATCGATGCAGGCGACATGCTTGCTGTTGAATCCCCGACATATATAGGAGCGGTGGACGCGTTTGCACCATATCAACCAACGTACGCCCAAATCGAAACTGATGATAATGGCGTTATTCCCGAATCATTGGAAAAAATTCTAAAATCTAAAAAAATTAAATTCGTATATTTGGTTCCCACATTCCAAAATCCTACGGGGAAAACGATTCCGATGGAGCGAAGGAAACAAATTGCCAAAATTATTGAAACGTATGACGCGCTATTAATCGAAGATGACCCATACAATAGTTTGCGCTATCGAGGACAATCCATTGACCCAATCCAAACTTTAATTCCAACCAATACCGTATATCTGAGCACATTTTCAAAAGTCTTATCTCCAGGTTTGCGCATTGGTTTTTACGTCGCGCCTAAAGAAATATCTGATTTAATGGTCGCTGCAAAACAGTCGATCGATTTTCATGCTTCAAGCTACGGACAGTATCTAGCGGCTGAGTATTTGAAAACCGGAGATCTGAAAAAACATCTTCCGAATATTCTAAAAATCTACAAATCACGGATGGGCGCAATGTTAAAAGCATTGGAGAAATATTTGCCAAAATCATTTACGTGGACGCACCCCAAAGGCGGAATGTTTATTTGGGTAAAAGGTCCTAAGAATTTTGATTCAGTAAAACTATATTGGAACGCTATAAAAAATAACGTTGCATTTGTGCCTGGAACCTATTTTTTCGTAAAACAAGGAGAAGGAAAAAACACCATGCGATTGAACTTCACCAA
>CAZBEJ010000020.1:0-10548 GCA_964490915.1 uncultured Gammaproteobacteria bacterium | reverse complement strand
AGAATTTACTAGTTTATAAAGTTTTTAGAGTTCATAAGGTTCCTTAAGGTCTTTATAAACTTTACTGACTTTCGAACTTTATGAACTGGCTGAAAGTAGGTGTTAATTATGGTTGTAATAACCAAAAAAAGGGGCGAAACGAAGGACGCAATTTTTCGCAAATTTACCAAAACAGTAATAGAGGAAAATATCGTAGACGATGTACGCAAACGACAATTCTATAAAAAACCATCTCTCGTAAGACAGGAAAAAGAAAAAGATCGTAGACGGGGAATTGCACGCAAGCGTATATATAGGAATATTAGGGCAAAAAAACATGGTTAATGTTATTACTTCATCACGATACTCTGTAAACAGAAAAAGGATACGAACTGAAGCGGAAGAATATATAAAAAAAAAGAGTGCATCGATTGATTCGATAATAAATATTGTATTTGTAGGACGCAACAAGATGAAATCGATTACGCAAAAGTACAAAAAAGAGCCCTATGCGTTACCTGTTCTTTCCTTTCCCTACAATGACAAACCATCTGACGATCCTATGCTTGGCGAAGTAATCATATGCTATCCATTGGCTATTTTGCTCGCCGCCGAACGCAATAAAAAGGTTGACGATATGATTATGTTTTTGGTGAAACACGGAATAGATAGTCTAAATTAATTCGAAAACTTTTTCTTTATGAACTTTACGGACATTATAATTTTATAGACTCGTAAATGTTTTATTTAAAGTACCGACCTAAAACCATTGACGAAATCGACAATACCAGAGTGAAGGAAACCATGAAAAAGATCCTTCAGGCGAAAGAACTTCCGCATGCTTTTCTTTTCGTCGGTGAAAAAGGAACCGGCAAAACATCGACCGCGCGCATAGTTGCTAAAGCAGTAAATTGCCAAAAAAATAAATTTTCCGAGCTTTCATCATCAATTGAACCGTGTAACGAATGTAAAAATTGTTTGAGTATCATGCGTAGTTCATTTACCGATGTACTCGAATTGGACGCAGCATCCAATAGGGGAATAGATGAGGTAAAAAACCTTATCAGGGAAACTGCATTTCTTCCTATGGGTGGCAGATATCGTGTGTTTATTATCGATGAAGCCCATATGATAACACAGGACGGGTTCAATGCTCTCCTTAAAACACTCGAAGAACCGCCTGAAACCGCAATTTTTATCCTCGCGACTACCAACCTAGAAAAAATTCCATCCACTATTGCGTCACGATGTGTTAAGTTGAATTTCGGCAGGGCAAAGCGCGAAGATATTATTGCAATGCTTCAGAGAATTCTCAAACAGGAAAAGATAAATTTTGACAATCCTATTCTTAAGTTGATCGCACAGCATGCGGATAATTCTTTCCGCGATGCTGCCAAAATTCTGGAAGAGTTTACTGTTCAACACGTCACTACATATCAACAGGCTGAAGAGTTGCTGGGAGTACGCGGAAAAACAAACTTGCTTGAAATGATCGAAAAAAAGGATGCGGAAACAACGCTTAAATGGCTCGAAGAGTTTAACCAGTCTGCAGGAGATAACAAACGTATCATAGAAGACTTGCTCGAGCAACTGCGATTGCTGTTATTGGCAAAAAAAGGAGCTATTGATGATAGTGGATTAAAAACAGCGATGAGTATATCCGATATTACATTGCTGATTAAAGTTTTGCTGGAAGCTTATGCCCAACTCAGATCTACGCCAATCGAATCACTTCCACTTGAGATTGCGTTAATTGAGTTCTATAATAAAATAGGGAGTTCATAAAGTTTGTAAAGTTTTTAGAGTTTATAAAGTGCTTTATGAACTTTGGTAACTTTATAAACTAATCATAGAAATATGAACAATCCTTTATCTGGTTTGGGGGATTTACAAAAATTACAGCAACAGGCTCAACAGATGCAGTCGGCACTGCAGCAAGAAGAGGTCGTCGTTGAAAAAAACGGCGTTAAGATTGTTGTCCGCGGCGATCAAGTAATCTCGACAATTGAAGTTGACGGTATTATGGAAAACAGGATTGCCGATGCGATTAACGAAGCAATAAAAAAAACCCAGGAATTGGCAGCGCGGAAGCTCATTGAGATATCATCACAACAAAAATAGTTTCTAGTTTGTAGTTCTTGGTTGATAGACGATACGGAAAACTAAGAACTAACAACTGAAAAACCAACAACTAAATTATGGTTAAACTTTTTTCAGGGAGTGCCAATCCCCAGTTAAGTCAGAAAGTTTCCCATTTACTCCATATTCCATTATCAAAATCAGAAGTTGTACGATTTGGCAATTCCGAGGTCAAAGTGACCATTCAGGATGAAGTTAAAAATAAAGCCTGCGTTGTCATACAGCCGTTATCCAATCCCACCGATACCCATCTTATGGAATTTTTCTTCTTCTGTGATGCTCTACGCCGCCAGGAAGCAAGAAAAGTAATCGGCTTGATCCCGTATTTCGGTTATGCACGACAAGATATACAACACAGACCGGGAGAGTGTGTTTCGGCAAATGTGATTATCCGATTTTTTGAATCAATCGGTTTTTCAAAAATTTATACCGTTGATATTCATGATGAAGCGACGGAAGGAGTATTTTCCATCCCGTATAAAAATCTTTCCGCATTGCCCCTCTTGGCAAGGGAGATAGAAAAATATTTAAAGAAAAATTCAATGAGAAAAGATAATGTTGTCGTTGTTTCCCCCGATCAAGGGGGGGTAGAACGAGCACGCAATTTCGGCGATTATTTTTTTGGTGATATGGATTTTTCCATGGCGGTCATAGAAAAAAACCGGGATCTTAATCAAATTCATAAATCAAAAGCTCTTGATCTGTATGGCGATGTAAAAGGCAAGATTGCAATTCTGGTAGACGATCTGGTTACGTCTGGAGGAACATTGATTAATGCCGCTGATCTGTGTTTGGATCGGGGAGCACGATCTGTTATTGCCGCAATCGTTCATCATGATTTCAGCATTAACGCACCGCAAAAAATCCAAAACTCATCTATCCAACGGATTTTTTCAACCGACACCATACTGTTGCAACCAGAACAAAGGTTCGAAAAACTGCAGGAAATATCGGCTGCTCAGGTTTTGAAAACTGAGATAAAACAGCTTATCAATATATACATATAACTTAATCAAAAGTTATTTCTGTTTTCCATTGCTTTTTTGAGCGTCATATAGTCTGCATACTCGAGATTTGCGCCCATAGGCAATCCGTAGCCTAATCGGGTAATTCTCAATTTTTCATTCTCCGTTTTTAATTTACTCCTGATATACATAGCGGTCGCTTCTCCTTCCATATCGGGATTGGTCGCCAATATGATTTCTTTTATTTTCAATTTTCCATTCTTAATTCTCAGTTCCAGTTCCCTAATTTTTATGTCATCTGGTCCCATGTGGTTTAATGGGTCAATCTTGCCGTGAAGCACGTGATATACGCCTTGATAAATATTTCCCGTCTCAAAAGAAATTAGGTCAAGCACATCCTCAACTACGGTTATTACGCTGGTATCGCGCTTTGCATCACTACAGATATCACATATATCACTTTCCGTAAGATTAAAACATAAAGAGCATAATTTCGTTTTCTTCTTTAGATCCATAATGCTCTGTGCAAACTCATGCAGATCCTCGGAAGGAATCTTCAGGAAATGAAACGCCAGACGATTAGCTGTTTTTTCACCAATACCCGGCAAGCGTTCGAGAAATAAGCTAATTTTCTTTAGACTCGCAGGCAGCATAAGACTGTCCCATATAATTTATATCGTCGCTGTTTCGACAATAACCAGAGGCCGCCGTCCTCGTTCTTCAAAAAAGAATTCTTCAAGTGACGAAATGATATCCCGCTTTATAGCACCAGGATCGTAAATAGAACCACCCCGCGGTTTCATGCGTTTTTCAATAACTACCGCCGCTTTCTGGAACAAAATTTCTTCTCCTTTTTCGAAGACAAACCCTCTTGAAACAATCTTCGGTTTTGCGGCCATTTTACCTGATGCATCAGTTACGACGAGCACGAATACTATTCCTTCTGCCGCCAAGGTTTTCCTGTCACGCAGCACGATATTTCCCACATCGCCAACGCCATAAGCGTCAACATAAATATTCCTGGTCTCGACAGAATCTCCTTTTTGCGCACCATGTTTATCAAACCAGATAGTATCTCCTTCATTCAAGGTAAATACGTTTTCCCGTTTATGCCCTAAATCCATGGCAAGGCGCTGGTATTGTTTTTGGTGCCGTACTGTTCCGCCAATAGGAATAAAATATTTCGGGTTCGTAAACCGCATTAAGAACTTCAGATCTTCCTGATTGCCGTGGCCTGAAGAATGTAACTGGTCGGCAATATCCGAGTAATAAACATCAGCCCCCTGCACGACTAAATCTTCGATTGTCGCATATACCTCATTCTCGTTTCCCGGAATGGGGTCGGAAGAGAAAATCACTTTATCACCCGGTTTGATTTTTATATTCGTGTTTTGTTTGGTCGCAAGCTTTGACAATGCTGACCCATACTGACCTTGCGAACCTGCTACGATCAAGCACACTTTATTCGGTTGCAGTTTCATTACCTCCTCTTCTTTTATTAAGAATCCGTCGGGAACTGGTAAATACCCAATTCCAGCTGCAAGTTTGGTATTTTCCCTCATGGATCTGCCTAAAAACACAATCCGGCGGTTGAATTTAATCGCCGATTCCACGCACTGCCTGATCCGGGAAATATTGGAGGAAAACGTCGTCATGATAAACTTACCTTTTGTTTTTCGCATTTCATCCTCGAAAGTTTGGCCAACTACACTTTCCGAAAGAGTCAAACCTGGTCGTTCAGAACCCAAACAATCCGACAACAAACACAATATTCCATCATGACCGGCTTTAGTAATTGAATAAAAATCAGGAGAAGTACCATAAGGAGGAGTCAGGTCAAGTTTGAAATCGGGTCCATGGTAAATCGTACCGACCGGCGTCGTAATCAAAATATGCATAGTATCAGGAATAGAATGCGTAACCCTGATAAACTTCACGTTAAACTCACCAAACATATATTCCTGATCGTATTTCACCTGATTGACATTGATTTTCAGTCCGAAATCTTTAAATTTATGTTCCACGAAGACCGAAGTAAGCTTGCTTGTATACACTTCGGGCTTCCCCAGTTCGTCATAATGATAAGGAAGAGCTGACGTATGATCCTCATGGCCGTGGCTCAGTATAATGGCGCGAATTTTACTCGTCTTATGAGACCTATTGGACTCATGGGTCAAATAGGATATATCCGGAATGACAAAATCCACACCCAGTTCCTTTTCCTGAGGAAATCCGATACCACAGTCAACAATTAAAATATCCTGAAGCTGATCGTTTTTATACAGCTCGTATACATACATGTTTTTGGTAACTCCGACCACACCTCCCAGAGGAACGAAATGAAGTTTATATATATCCATATGTAAAATTATACCACTTGTTATACTATAATTACCGCCATGAAAATCACTACCAAAAAAATTAGAGAAAAACTTGCGGAGGTTATGGATCCAGAACTGGGGATATCAATCGTAGATCTGGGTTTAATATATAAAATTACGATCGATAAAAAAAATAAGATTACCATTCTTATGACATTAACTACCATGGGTTGCCCGCTTATTTCCATCATTGAGACAGAAATAAGAAACAGACTTATGGAGTTTAATGTTGATGAAAAGGATATCTATGTCGAGTTGAGCTTTGACCCACCATGGTCTATAGAAAAAATGTCGCCTCGGGCAAAAGCAATGTTAGGAATCTAAGAGCTTATAACGTTTGTAAAATTTCTAAAGTGGATAAAGAAGACTACTTTAGGAACTTTATGAACCTTATAACTTTATAAACTTAATTGTGGCACAGAAATTCGGTTTCTTTGATGAGAGCATCGACCAGCTATTTGAGCTTGGAAAAAGCACGGCAAAACAAACAGGTCAAGCAGTAAAACAGATTGTCGATCCGTTGAAAATGGTTGAGACTGTCCTCGGAATAAACCAATCTAAAGATAAGGGTATGGAACAGTTAGAAAAGGGACAATCCAAAAAACAAAATCATACGAAAGTTGATTTTTTAAAACTTCAGCAGAAGTACAAAGAACAGGATACTCAGAAAACAAGGATGATCAGACAGCATTTATTCCAACTGGTAAAAGGCGAAGAAGAGAAAGCAGTCATGAAAATGCACCAGGAAGAGCTGGATAAAAACAGAAAAGAAGCCTACGAAAAAGAGGAAAAGAAGAAACGTACAGAAGAAAAGAAGGAATTCTACGAATCCCAAACCGAACCAAAAGGAAAAGTTCGTAAAAATATTTTCTCACCAAAAAAAACGGCCAAGCGCGAACTGACAGAGGTAAGACCCGCTTCAGGAAAACAATGATATAATAGGATGATCGGTTTTGTCCTGAGAATGGGGAATATGGGTTAGATTGCGAGAATGTTAGGTTTGCATATGTAAAAAAGTCGTGTCGGGACGTAGTTTAGATGGCTAGAACGTAGCGTTCGCACATTGAAAAATCTGCCGGGGTGTAGTTCACCGGTAGAATGTTCGGTTCGGGACCGAAAGGTAGTGGGTTCAACTCCCGCCACCCCGACTGATTTTTCAAGTGTAAAGGTTTATCCTGTAAACTAAGATTTTAGTTTACAGGGACGCTAAGGTCGGCGGTTCAAGTCCGCCCGTCCCGACTTTTTTACCGTGTAAAGGAATAAGTTATTAAGGGAAAAGGGTGGATTATTGACTTCGTGAAAAAGGAGTATTACAATACTTCAACCTAGACCCTATGAATAAAATCCAACTCCTGTCAGTTTCCAAAACTCTGACGCTCTTAACAGACCTCATCATCGACGAACAAGACGACTTTGATAAATTCTTAAGGACGCTTAATACCATAATTACAAAAATCGTGCCGGTTACCTCATGTTTCATATACCTGCATGATCAGGAAAAAAAAGAGCTGATTCTCGTCGGGTCAAAAAAGCAAGGATACAATAAAATTGGAAAGATTATCCTCAAGGAAGGTGAGGGGATTACCGGCTGGGTTGCCGTGCATAAAGAACCGGTAGTCATAAAGAAAAAGGCATACAAGGATGTTCGATTCAAATTCTTTAAAGATTTACCTGAAGATAGATACGAGAGCTTTCTTTCAATTCCGATCGTAAACGGATCAGGAACTATTGGAGTCATTAACCTGCAAAACCGTACACCCTACAATTTTTCCAAAGCTCAAATCACCACAACAATCTCATTAATGAAAGTAATTGCGGCAGCTTTCAAAAAAATCACCATGCGAAGAACTATTTCAAAATTGCAACAAAAACTTGAAGAACGGAAAATAGTAGAAAAAGCAAAAGGCTTACTCATGAAAGCAAAAAACATTAATGAACAGGACGCATATACGCTCCTTCGTAGGGAATCCATGAATAAACGCAAATCACTCAAGGAAATTGCCGAAGCCGTCCTTCTAGTCTATGATTAAAGATCAAATATCTGCATAAAACCAAAAGTCTGCCGGGGTCGGATATAACAAACTCTGAGTGGCTTCGTCGTACTTTACCTGTAAATAACTGTCGATTAAATCCTTGTTAAAAACACCGCTTTTTATCAACAGCGTATCGTTCTTAAGTGCATCTAACGTTTCATATAAATTATTCGGTGTCTGTTTGATCTTCTTGTCTTCCCAGATGTTTTCGTCGAATGGACCGAAACCCATCTTTTCCGGGTCTGATTTTTTTATCATCCCTTCAAGCCCTGAGACGAGTTGAGCGGAAAAGGATAAATATGGGTTGCAGGCCGGATCCGGACATCGGAACTCTACACGTTTGCTTTTTTCCTCCTTGCTGAAATACATTGGAATCCTTGCGGCAGCGCTTCTGTTTCTCTTGGAATACGCTATCGAAGTGGGTGCTTCAAAATGGGGAACCAGTCGACGATACGAATTGACCGTCGGATTCGTAATCCCTAATATGACAGGTATATTCGATAACAAACCTGCGATATAACTCAAACCTTCTTTCGAAAATTCCGCATATCCTTTTGCATCATAAAATACGTTTTTGCCTCTCTTAAAAATACTCTGATGAGTATGCATACCGCTGCCGTTATCGCCATATATCGGTTTCGGTAAAAAACATGCGGTCATTCCATATTTTTTGGCAAGGTTGCGCGCAACGTATTTATAGATCATTACATTATCTGCCATTTTTGTCAAAGTATCGTACCGTATATCGATCTCCACTTGACCTCCAGTCGCTACTTCATGGTGATGGAACTCAATCGTAAGTCCGATCGATTCCAAGATAGTTACCATTTCCGAACGGAATACCTGAAGTTTATCCTGCGGCGGGACTGGAAAATATCCTGTTTTGGATGGAATCGGATATCCGTCATTGCCGTATTCTTCTGTTTCTCCAAACTCACTACTTTTGATCAACACGTTCGCGAGATGGGGAGTTAATGCGTACTCTAATTTATCAAATATGAAAAACTCCAACTCCGGCCCCCAGTATGATGTATCTCCGATTTTGGTTTTCACGAGGTATGACTCTGCCTTTTTCGCTGTCCACCGCGGGTCTTTCTCGAAATGGTCACGAGTCGTCGGATCAAACACGTCGCAAATTACCGATAGCGTTTTCGCATAAAAAGGATCCGGAAATAACGTATCAGCGTCTGCCTTCAGCAACATATCGCTTTCGAATATGGACTGAAAGCCTCTGATGCTCGATCCGTCGAATCCGTAACCTTTTCTGATATTGTTTTCCGTGAATTCATGGGAAGGAATAGTCATATGCTGCCAAACGCCGCGTAGATCAACAAACTTCAGATCGACAAAATCAATAGTTCCCGATTTAATCATCGCAAATGCTTTTTTGATATCCATAGGTATGTAAAACAAATTAAATTAAAAGAAGACATCATTGTCTTATGGATCTTCCCACGGTGAAGTATGGTGATATTATAGATAGTCATCGCTTTCCTGTCAATCGATCAAACCGTATCTTGATCTACTATTGATTTTCCTGTACCATATATCACATGAGAATTAAAATGGTATCCGCGCTGGAAATACTTGACAGCAGGGGAAATCCAACAATTTCTTCCACGGTCATTCTTGAAGACGGATCAATCGGTTGGTCTGCTATTCCGTCTGGTGCATCGACCGGTTCGCATGAAGCGGTTGAGCTGCGCGATCACGATCCAAAACGTTTTGCTGGCAACGGTGTTCTCAAAGCGGTGGATAACGTAAATATCAAAATTGCCGGAGTAATAACTGGAATGGACGCCAGAAATCAGGAAGAACTGGACAAAAAAATGGTCGATTTGGACGGAACCAAAAATAAAGCTAACTTAGGGGCTAATTCCATACTTTCCGTCTCACTCGCAGTTGCGCGCGCTCAGGCAGCATCGGAAAAAAAACCATTATACGAATACCTTTCGCGGTTCAACCCTGATCACAAGGGAACCTACACAATGCCGATTCCCCAAATGAATATCATGAACGGTGCAAAACATGCGAATTGGGCAACCGACATCCAGGAATTCATTATTTTACCCATTGCAACAGTTTCTACAGCAGACGCGATCCGCATGGGAACAGAAATCTACCATCAGCTCAAAAACGAGCTGAAAGCACTCGGGTACGCTATTACGGTCGGGGACGAAGGAGGGTTTGCTCCGCGCCTTCAGTCCAACGAAGAACCGTTCGCTAGAATTATCCAGGCAATTGAGAAAGCCGGATATGAACCGGGGAAAGACGTTTTTTTGGGAATCGATGCAGCTGCGTCGGAGTTTTATAAGGATAATCTCTATCATTTAAATAAGGAAGGCAAAACTTTCAACAGCGATCAACTCATCGATTGGTATCAGTCAATGCTAGGCAAATATCCGATTGTTTCATACGAGGATATTTTCCAGGAAGATGACTGGAATGCATGGAAAAAATTCACGGCACTAAAGGATAGTACTATGCAGATAATCGGCGATGATCTCTATGCAACCAATATAGAACGTCTCAACAGGGGTATTAAAGAACATTCGACCAACTCCATATTGATAAAACTCAATCAGATCGGAACTCTGACCGAAACTGTTGAAGCGATCCTTTTGGCAAGAAAAAACAATATGTCATCGGTTGTTTCCCATAGAAGCGGGGAGACCGAGGATCCGTTTATAGCTGATTTTGTGGTTGCGATGGGTACGGGTCAGATCAAAACAGGAGCTCCTGCTCGGAGCGAGCGCGTTGCAAAATACAACCGACTCATACAAATCGAAAAAGAGCTCGGAGAAAAAGCAACCTATGCTGAATTTCCTTTTTATCCGGTATAATAAATGCTTGTGGCACCAACTTCTGATTATTTATGATAAACCAAGTTCTCTTAATAATCTGTGACGGGTGGGGTTACCGGAAAGAAAAAAAATACAATGCCATTGCGCAGGCTCATACGCCAAACTTCAGCAAACTTTGGCATGACTACCCCCACGCAATTCTTGCCGCATCAGGCAAAGCGATCGGCCTTCCCAAAAACCAGATCGG
>CAZBEJ010000019.1:0-10873 GCA_964490915.1 uncultured Gammaproteobacteria bacterium | reverse complement strand
ACGCAATTCTTGCCGCATCAGGCAAAGCGATCGGCCTTCCCAAAAACCAGATCGGAACATCCGAGGCGAATCACCTTACGATAGGAAGCGGCAGAATACTCTATCAAAATCTTTTGAAGATTAACCATTCCATTAAAAATAAATCATTTTTCGAAAACAAGGCGATGTTGGAAGCATTTGAACACGTTAGAGAATTTGATAGCGTCTTACACATCAAGGGTATGGTAAGTCCTGGCGGTGTACACGGACACATTAACCATATAAAAGCGCTTATCCTGTCTGCAAAACAGCATGGACTAAAAAAAATAATGCTCCATCTTTTTACCGATGGAAGGGATACTCCGCCGAAAAGCTCCATTACCTATATTAAGGATCTAGAAGAATTTCTTAAGGAAATCGGTGTAGGAAAAATTGCAACTATCGGCGGCAGATATTGGGGTATGGACAGGGATAACAATGCAGATAGGATAGAAAAACACTTCCGCGTCATGGTCGTCGGAGACGGCCCAGTATTTAAAACGCCCGTCGAAGTTATTGAAAATTCCTACAAAAACAACATTACCGACGAATTTGTAGAACCGGCAATAATAGCGCCGAAACCCTACGAACTCGGATCCATCCAGTCAAATGATGCGGTTATCTTTACCAATTTCAGAGCTGATCGCGCTCGTCAACTCACCCGTAGGTTTTTAAAAGAAAATATCAAAAATCTCAAATACGTAGCCATGACGAAATATGCCGATGACATCGACGTACGAGTAGCATTCCCTCCTGAATCTATTAACAATACGCTTTCCGAAGTATTGAGTAGAAATAAACTTAAACAATTGCGGATTACCGAAACCGATAAATTTACGCATCTGACATTTTTCTTCAACGCACAACACTATGAACCCGATCCATTGGAGGATCGGATCATGATCCCAACGAATAAGGACGTAAAGACTCACGACTTGAAACCCGAGATGAAAGCAATGGAAATAACCCATGAGGTAATAAAGGCAATAGAAAACAAAACCCATGACTTCATTGCCATCAATCTTGTTAATGCGGATATGGTCGGCCACTCCGGGAACTTCACCGCAACGGTAAAGGCAGTGGAAACCATTGACAGGGCTTTTGAATTAATCTATACCGCAGCTAAACAAAATAACACAACGGTAATCATGACGGCGGACCACGGCAATGCAGAAGAGATGTTCGACGAAGTACACAACCATCCCATTACCGCACATACGCTAAATCCCGTGCCATTCATCCTTTTTTCAAACCAGCATGACAAACTAACTCACGATAAGGGATTGCTCTCCGATATCGCGCCTACTATCCTTAGACTTTTCGATCTCCCAGTCCCTAATGAAATTACTGGAAAATCAATGATTTAATCCAAAGCTATTTTTGCTATACTTTTCGTATGAAACTCTACAATACATTGTCGCGGAAAATCGAGGAATTTCAGCCATCGAATCCGCCGAACGTGACTTTTTACAGCTGCGGTCCCACGGTCTATGATTATACACATATCGGACACATGCGTACCTATACGAACAATGATGTCCTTAAGCGAACACTTGTCTATCTGGGATATAAAGTCAAACACGTCATGAATATAACCGACGTCGGACATCTATCTGGCGATAACGACACTGGCGAGGACAAGATGGAAAAAGGCGCGAAAAAATACGGAAAAACAGTCTGGGACCTGGCAAAATTCTATACTGATTTTTTCTTCAAAACCACCGACGCATTGAACATTACCCGCCCGGACGTAATCTGCAAAGCAACCGATCATATCCAGGCAATGATCGATCTGATTAAGCGCCTTCAGGAAAACGGATATGTCTACAATACCAAAGAAGGGTTGTATTTCGATACGCGGAAGTTCGATGATTATGGTAAACTGTCCGGCCAAAAAAAAGAAGACAAAATCCAGAAAGCGCGCGAAGAGGTGCATGTTGATCCGGATAAAAAAAACCCTGCAGATTTCGCGTTATGGCTCAAACGAGTTGGCAGGTTCAAGAATCATAGTATGCACTGGGATTCTCCCTGGGGAGACGGATTTCCCGGTTGGCATATCGAGTGCTCTGCCATGAGTATGAAATATCTCGGTGATACTATCGACATCCATGCCGGAGGCATCGATCATATCCCTGTCCATCACGAAAATGAAATCGCACAATCAGAAGGAGCAACGCATAAACAATTCGTCAAATACTGGTTCCATAACAATTTCATGACCGTGGATAACCGGAAAATGAGCAAATCCCTGAACAACTTCTTTACCATCGAAGACCTTGAAAAACATAGGATAGAACCATTAAGCCTCCGGCTGTTGTTCCTGCAGTCCCATTACCGACAATCCTTGAACTTTACCTGGGAATCGGTTCAGGGAGCGCAAGAAGCATACAAAAAACTCAAGGAATATGTCCTGCTGCTGAAGGAACAGCGGGACCGAACCGTACTGTCCGAGAAAAAGCTCAATCAGATCGATCAATTCCGTATGCGTTTCGCACAATCAATAGGCAATGACCTTCAAACGCCCCAAACAATCGCGGTTATGTGGGAAATGTTGAAATCCAATATTCCTTCTCCTGATAAGCTTGATCTTTTATATGATTTTGACCAGGTATTCGGACTAAAACTAAATGAAATCCAGGATACGAAAATCCCCGATGCGGTTCGTGTCCTTGCAGACCAACGCCAACAGGCTCGTACCGTCGGAGATTTCAAAACATCCGACGAACTGCGCAAAAAAATACGGGAACTGGGATATTCAATAGAAGATACTGCAAAAGGATACCAGTTGAAGAGATCATAAATCACCAATAACAAATAATTTGATATTTCTATGTACCATCCGTCTCCCTTAAAAAAATTGTTTCACTCAACCAGGCGACTGGTTGCGCAAAATTGGCTGGCACAGCAACATGCTCTCCAGATTGCCTTGACCGGCAGCTATGGCAAAACAAATACTTCATATGTCCTTTCGCAAATTCTTTCAACCATTGCACCGACCGTATTTACTGATTTGAATCTCGATACCATCTACAACGTACCTATCACCGCGCTGAAGGTGTTACCATCCGTCAAGTTTGCGATTTTTGAACTTGGTATCGACCATCCAAATGAAATGAATCAGCACCTCAAAATCGTAAAACCGAAAATCGCTATCGTTACCGGCATATCACCTGTCCATACCGATAAAGAACATCTCGGATCAATCGACAATGTCATTGTTGAAAAAAGAAAATTGATCGAAGCAGTACCTGGAAATGGTTTTGCGATACTTAATTATGATGATGAAAATGTCCGACAAATGGCTCGGTATACGAACGCATCCATCTTATGGTACGGAACCGATGAGAATACCTGCGACGTGTGGGTCAATCCAAAAACAGTTGCTATAACGTTAGACGGAACAATTTTTACGGTAAAGACTGTCTTTGATCAAAGGCAGTCTTTTACTATGCACACGCATCTTATCGGCAGACACCAAATCTATACGATTATGGCGGTCATGACTACCATCATAGCTATCAATAAACTGTTGAAAACAAATATATCGTTGCAGGTTGTAGTCAGATCAATCAAAAATATATATCCGCTTCGGGGCAGAATGAGTTTGGATCAGGGACCGCTGCATACAATTATCCTGAATGACTCTTTGCGGGCAAATCCTGCTTCGACCATTGCGGGTTTGGAAACGCTGTATGAAATTCCATATACCGGCGGCAGAAAAATAGCTGTCTTAGCTGAGATGGGTGAACTGGATCATGAAAAAGAAGAACATAAAAAAATCGGCTCAATAATGGGAAGGTTTAAACCAGATTATTTCATCGGCATCGGCCCACTGCAAAAGTTCACGGTCGATGAGGCACTGAATACCGGCATGGCGCAGGGCAGGGCAGTGTGGGTAAAAGATGTTCAGGAGGCGGCGGAAGTTTTAAAACAACTCGTCAGGAAAAATGATCTTATCTATCTGAAAGGCTCGTTACTCCACCATGTCGAACGCGTTCTCCTCATCCTTGAGAATAAAAAAGTAAGATGCACGGTAACGCTCTGTCCATTTTATCATTACTGTTCCAAATGTGAATATCTCGTAAGCGGATATCAAAATAAAGATGCCTCTTGACAGATTTATTTCTTCAGATATAATATACTATTATACTAGTATGCAAATACCTATCGACGTCTTAAAAACAACTGAGTGGTTTACCCTCTTTACGGAGGGCTCATGATAAAAAAAAGAAAACAATATAAAATCAAACCCTCCGAAAGGAGGGATTTTTTATGAGTTTTTTTAACATATGACCAACTTGCCTAAAATCAGAATTTCGCAAAAACCGGTGTACGTCAAGTTTGCGGAGGATATTGACTTTTACGAACTTTTCAGGAAAATAGAGCAACGGTCTGAAAATTGCTTCATCCTCGAGTCGCTGGGAGAGGACGGAAATTTTTCCAGATATTCCATATTGGGATTCGATCCGGCATATATTGTTTCTGCCCGTGAAAATAATCTGATGATCGACGGAAAAAATTACATGGTAGGTAATCCTTATTTTACGCTGCGGGAAATCATGCCTCCACAGATCATCTCCAGAAACTATGCGGGTGGTTTAATCGGCTATTTGAGCTACGAAGCAACCAATTATTTCGAACCTGCGGTAAAACTGAAAGTTCATGATACGTTTGATCAGTTCATGTTCGGCGTCTATGCCGATGGATTGGTTCACGATAAGCTTACTAACGAAACATTTTATTTTTATTACAACGTCGACCGGATCGAGCAATTGAAATACATCCGTTCATCAAAAAAAAAGCGCTGCCGAGATCTGAAGGTTTCTTTTGTCGGAAACAGTCTTACCAAAAAAGAGCATCGAAAAATCGTCAATAATGTTCTCGACCAGATCAGGGCAGGGAATACGTTCCAATGCGAAGTCGGTTTCAAAAGCGAATATGCCATCGCCGGAAACACTATGAAAATTTACGACAAACTCCGTATGATCAATCCGTCACCCTTCATGTACTATATCAAGTTTGGAAAGAAAAAAATAATCGGCGCAAGTCCTGAACTTTTGTTTTCCTTGCGGGACCGGGAAATGATCACCCGACCTCTTGCGGGCACCATCCGAAGAGGAAAGAACATTCAGGAAGACCGTCACCTGAGTCGCATCCTGCTCAACGATCCGAAGGAAAAAGCTGAGCATACCATGCTTGTCGATCTGCACAGAAACGATATGGGTAGAGTAGCGGAATTTGGAACAGTAAAAGTAAGAGATCTCATGAATATCAAAAAATTCAGCCATGTTCAGCACATCTCGAGCGAAGTAGTCGGCATAATCAAACCTGGTGAAGATATGTTTTCAGGCCTTGCGAGCAATTTCCCCATGGGTACGGTTTGCGGAACACCGAAAGTAGAAACAATGAAAATCATAGATCGGAACGAACCAAAGGCACGCGGTCCGTACGGCGGCGGCGTAGGACATTTTTCCTTTAACGGTGACTGCACATTCGCATTAGCTTTGCGGTCTCTGTTTATCAGCGGCAACTATGCATATACGCAAACAAGCGGCGGCATTGTCTATGATTCAAAACCGGATAAAGAATATGATGAGATTCAAAGGAAATTAGAACCTATGAGAAAGGCATTACGCATATGAAAATCCTGATTATTGATAATTATGATTCGTTTACGTTCAATCTTTACCAGTGCATTGGTGAAATACTGAAAAAAAAACATCCGGATTCTCAAATCGATGTTGTAAGGAATGATGAAATCTCTTTGCATGAAGTCCAAAGGAGAGAATACGAAAAAATCATCATTTCTCCCGGTCCTGGAGACCCGGGCGATCCCGAATATTTCGGCGTTTGCACCGAGGTTTTGATCAAACTCGGAAAAACAACTCCGGTCCTCGGCGTATGTCTTGGTATGCAGGGAATTGCCTATTATTTCGGTGGCAACATTATCCGTGCCGAAAAACCAATGCATGGCAAAACAAGCATCATCCAACATGACGGAAAAGGAGTTTTTAGAGAACTGCCGCAGAATATCGAAGTGATGCGCTATCACTCTTTAATCGCAGACAAACGCAGATTGCCGAATTGCTTAACTATAACCGCCGTTGCCAATGATACCGGGGAAATCATGGGATTGAGACATACAAAATATCCTGTTGAAGGTATACAGTTTCATCCTGAATCATTCGCGACCGAAGGTGGAACGAAAATTTTGGAAAATTTTATATGAATACGGCAAATACGCTCAATAAACTTATAGAACACAAAAACCTAACGGAAAAGGAAGCCGGATTATTCCTTGAAGAAATCATGAAAGGAAACGTTCCCCAAATACAGACCGCGGCAGCTTTAACTGCCTTGCGAATGAAGGGAGAAACCATAGATGAAATAGCAGGATTCGTGAAAACAATGAGAAAACACATGACCCGCATACGAATCAAAAATGCAATCGACGTATGCGGTACCGGCGGCGACCGTGCCAATGCATTTAATATATCAACCGCAGTTGCTTTTGTCATTGCAGGAGCAGGAGTACACGTCGCAAAACACGGAAACCGCGCCACAAGCAGCAAATGCGGAAGTGCGGATGTTCTTGAAGCATTGGGAATCAACATAACTCTTCAACCGGGAAATGCAGAAGAATTACTGAAAAAAACCGGTTTTACATTCCTTTTTGCACCGATCTATCATCCTGCGATGAAATCAGTGGGACTTGTCAGAAAAGAACTAAAAACAAGAACTGTGTTCAATTTTCTCGGACCGTTCACAAATCCGGCCGGGTCGCTCAGACAACTGCTCGGTGTGCCGAATATTGCGATTGCCAAAAAACTCTCCAAACTGGCGATCAAATTAAACTATGAGCATCTCATGATTGTCTCAAGTGAAGATAATATGGATGAAATCAGTGTTTCTGCACCTACGCACATATATGAAATAAAAAACGAATCTATCAAACATAAAATCATCAATCCAGAAATGTTCGGCATAAAAAGAGCAGCGAGAAAAGCACTTCTCGGGGGAGACGCGATAACAAACGCAAAAATTTTAAAAGATATCCTTGCTGGAAAGAAAGGTCCGAAACGGGATATCGTACTCATAAATTCAGGAGCTGCCCTTTATGTTTCTGGACGGGTAAAAACTCTCAAAGAGGGTATGAAATTGGCTGAAGAATCAATAGATACGGGAAAAGGAAAGGAGGTATTACGGCATGTCATCGATAAATCCCAAAATTAACGGAATGATCCGAACCAATACTATACTGGACGAATTCATTTTCCGGAATTTTTTGATCCTGCAGGCATCCAAACAAAAATTAGCTATGCAGACGATACGCAAACAAGCGGAATCCATAGATAAAGAATCGCATCAATTTTTAAGGAATCTTGCGCAAAAAAAATCAAAGAGCACGCTTGGACTGATCGCTGAAATCAAAAAAAGCTCCCCGTCAGCGGGAATCATCAACCTTGAAGTCAACGTAAAACAACTAGCTAAGTTGTATGAAGACAGCGGAGCATCCGCGATCTCCGTTCTTACCCAACCATTTAAATTCAATGGTTCCTTGGATGATTTGGAAACAGTTGCCCATACTGTTTCCCTGCCCGTTGTGAGAAAGGATTTTATTTTTGATCCGTACCAAATCTACGAAGCAAAAGTCACCGGTGCCGGCGCCATATTATTGATTGTCACGAGTCTTGAAAAACCTTTATTAAAAGACTTGTTCGAACTCGCGCACTCAATCGGACTGGATGTTTTGATGGAAACCCATGACGAACATGAACTGGAAATCGCATTAGACTGCAGAGCGAAAATTATCGGCGTTAACGCACGCAATTTGCAGACCATGACTACTGATCTTGCAACAGCCGAGCAGGTACTTCCTCTTGTTCCCAAAGACAAAATACGAGTAGCTGAATCAGGTATTCTGAATACCGAAGATATCAAAAAAGTAAGAGCGGTGGGAGCTGACGCAATACTGGTCGGTAGCACCATCATGTCCAGCAAGAACCCAAAGGAAAAAATTAAGGAATTTTTGACACTATGACCAAGGTAAAAATCTGCGGCATCAGAAGATTGGAAAGTGCATTGACCGCGGTTCGAGCGGGCGCTGATTATGTTGGATTCAACTTCGTCAAAGCGTCAAAAAGATATATTAAGCCTGATAAAGCAAAGAAAATTGCGATGAATGTTAAAGGGAAAATTCAATGCATCGGCGTGTTTCAAAACAACCCATCGGAAGAAGTAAACAGGATAGCGTCTGATCTCGAACTGGATTTTGTCCAGTTGCACGGTAAAGAAGATAATGAATATATAAAAAAAATCCACGCGAAAATCATAAAAGCTATTTCTGTTCCCTCTGACATGACAACGAAACAACTTATCGCCAATATGTATGCATATACCGCGGATTTCCTTCTGCTGGATAGGGAACACCAAGGAAAAGGAAATACGATCGATATCGAACTTGCAAAATACGTAGCCGACCGGTTTCCTATATTTTTCGCCGGAGGTCTGTATGAAGATAATGTAGCATCTATTATAAGCTTAGTAAAACCATATGCGGTCGATGTTGCCGGTGGTATAGAAACCAGAGGAAGAGAAGACGACGATAAAATTATACGTTTTACCAAAAGAGCAAAAGAAACGACTCTATGAGAGGATATTTTGGCAAATACGGCGGAAGATATGTACCGGAAATGCTCATGCCGGCGCTTGAGGAACTGGAACACGTGTATAATTCGGCAAAAAAAGACAAAAAGTTCCAGAAGGAATTCAAAGATCTGTTAAAAAATTTCAGCGGCAGACCGACACCCTTGACATTTGCGGCAAACCTTACCAGAAAATTAGGAGGAGCGAAAATTTATTTCAAGAACGAAGGACTCAACCATACCGGCGCTCATAAAATCACCCATTGCATCGGCCAGGCGCTTATTGCGAAACGATTGGGTAAGACTCGGCTTATTGCGGAGACCGGTGCAGGTCAGCATGGACTGGCCACTGCAACTGTCGCGGCGAAATTCGGCTTTTCCTGTACCGTATACATGGGAGAAATTGATATTGCCAGACAGAGACCAAACGTATTTCTCATGGAACAACTCGGGGCAAAGGTAGTCGGGGTAACGTTCGGTAGCAAAACATTAAAGGATGCTGTCAACGCAGCAATGAAAGACTGGATCGAAAATGTCAATAACACGCATTATGTTTTAGGTTCTGTTGTCGGACCCCACCCGTATCCCACCATGAACAGAGATTTCCAATCAGTGGTTGGCAGGGAAATCAAAAAACAACTCAAAGAACAGGAACACCGATTGCCGGATTATATTATCGCCTGTGTTGGAGGAGGCAGCAACGCCTTGGGGGCATTCAACGAATTCTTACCGGATAAATCAGTCGAACTCATCGGCGTGGAGGCAGGCGGCAAAAGCAAGAAAGTCGGCGACAATGCCGTTCGGTTTCCCGGAGGATCTGTCGGAGTCATCGAAGGATACAAATCATATTTCCTGCAAACGGTCGACGGACAGGTTGGAAAAACCCACAGCATTTCCGCAGGGCTTGATTATCCGGGTATCGGCCCCCAGTTGAGCCAACTTCATGATTCTAAAAGGGTACGGTTTGTCAGCGCTTCGGACAGGGAAGTTTTGGAAGCGGTACAGATGCTGGCGAAACACGAGGGAATCATTCCCGCTCTTGAATCCGCGCACGCCGCAGCATATGCGCTAAAACTTGCGCCGGCTCTGCCGAAAAACAAGATTATCATCGTTAATCTTTCCGGCAGGGGAGACAAAGACATTTTTATTTTGACCAAGGCATACAAAGATAAGAAATTTTATACGTTCATGAAACAGTTGTTACAGGAGGGAATATGAGCAAACTCGAACAGAAATTAAAGGAAATAAAAAAAAGAAACAGAATAGGACTCATGACACACCTAGTCATCGGATACCCATCATTGGAAAAAACCGTCAGTTTGATACGAAAAATGGCCGATGCCGGAGCAGATATCATAGAGCTCCAGATTCCCTTTTCAGATCCGGTCGCGGACGGTCCGACCATCATGCACGCGTGCGAAAAATCCCTGGAACGCGGAACAAAAGTAAAAGACGCTTTCATTGTGATGAAAACCTTATCCTCATCCGTGCCAATTCCCCTCTTGTTCATGGCATACTACAACACAGCCTTCAAATACGGAACCGAACGATTCTGCAAGGATGCGAAAAAAGCCGGAGCAGACGGACTGATCGTACCCGATATGCCTATCGACGAAGAACAGCGTGAACATTTTTTCCGTTCTTGCCGGAACTATGATCTGCATAATATCAGGGTTATGTCTCCGGCGTCCACGGATGAACGTTTGCAAAAAAACATGCCTGTGGCAAACGGTTTCATCTACTGCGCTTCGCATCAGGGAATTACCGGAGCGGAAAAAAAACTGGATCGGCATTTAGCGGGTTACCTGAAGAAAATTAGACGCCACACCAGCATTCCGATTGCAGTCGGATTCGGTATCTCGTCGAGGCAACATGTTGATGCCTTGCAAAATCACGCAGATATAGCGATTATCGGCAGTGCGCTGATCGATATTTTTGACCAATCAAAGAAAAATGAGGCAGAACGTAACGTTGCGCAATTTATTCGCTCTTGTATTTCCGAATAATTGTGATACTATATTATTTATGACAACGTCGCTCAATTTTTGGTATTTTTACTTTACCGCCAAAGGCGGCGTTGGGGTTTTTGATAAAAAAACCTGATAAAAGATAAAAATACTTTTAGAAACCAACCCGCCGGAAGGCGGGATTTTTCGTTATATGAACATAATAACCAATCAGAAACTGACAATAATAGCCGGACCATGCTC
>CAZBEJ010000018.1:0-11213 GCA_964490915.1 uncultured Gammaproteobacteria bacterium | reverse complement strand
TAGTTTTGTTTGAGCCAGGTTTGAAACAATGATTGGTGATTAGTGCCCGGTGGTTGGGAAGTCACCGTGAACTGGTCATTGGCATAGTCATAGGTGATCGTGAATCCGTTTTCACTTAACGGCGTTTTTCTTCTCAAGTCCTGTTTCTGGATAGAATAATTTTCTACGTTTTGAGGAATCTCTTCCTGACCGCCGGTTGAGGTGGGGAGAGGAAGAGGAGCAGGAGTTTTAGTTGTATTTAATTGCACAAGTGTTGGAGTAGGAAATGTCGATGGAGTAGTTGTCTGTTGTTGCTCTTTCTTACCGTACGGCAAAACAAGGATCAGGATAAACAGAATGGCGAGAATTATGACGAGTACGATATATAATTTTGCATCAAATCTGAACATATGTATATCCTAACTTTTTTTAACACCAAATGCTGCCCTATATTGCGGATATGGCGAATACTGGTTTTCATCAAAAGGCGGCGGTAATGTTTTCCTGCCGTAAAACGGATCGTATGCCCAGACATTGTTGTTATTGTCGATATTGGTTATCCAGAAATAATGGCTGCATCCGTTTGCGCAATAACGCGCCAGCGTAAACAAAGTCCAGCCGTTTTGCAGGTATGACTTGAAATCACTGAGTGTTTCATCCGGCGTATTTGATGTCAAAATAAGCAGGTCTGTTGTTTTCAAACCGTTCTGCTGCATAATTATTTGTGCATCAGTTATCTTTGTGCCGTCACAACCGGCGTACATATTGTTGTTTTTATACAGGTTAATAACTGCGGGTGGAGTAAAGCTCTTATTTATATATGAAGACAAAATCATTGCTACGGTTGCCGGTCCGCACCCGGAACTACACACATTACATCCGCCCGGTAAAGAAATATTATCGTACGGCCCATCACATTGAGGGTAATATATGAAATTACTCGTATTACTGCCGTTGCCAAGAGCTGTGATATTTTGGATATTCGGAGTTGGTGAAAAAGCAATATCGGTATTTGTATTATTTACTCCGTAATCAGAATGTTCTGAGGTTATGGAGCCTACGGTGAATAGTTTACCCAAAGCATCGGTAAGGGGTTTGATCGCTTCGATCGTAGGAGTCGGAGACAAACCTACTCTCGGCAGATTCAGCAGAACCTGTTGTTGACCTATAACCGGTTGGTTATCGCTGGGCTGTCTATTATTGGACGGGGAAGCGGCGCCGTAGGTTTGTGTTGGTCTGGTGTTGGGATTAATGGAAGTTGTATTATTGCTTCTTGGATTTGTATTGCTGGGTATCGAAGAAGAAACGGCGGGCACTGTTTGAGATTGATTGTTTGATCCTGTGTTGTCTCCCTGATTCGTATTAGTGTTGATGTTGGCGTTGGTGTTGGTGGAGTTCGTCTGGGATAAACGAGGCAGCGCAAATGACAGGAGAATAAGTGTAATCAAAACGACTAAAGCTCCAAGTACTAAAATTCCTAGGTATTTTTGATTATTTTCCATAACTTTTTAATGATCAGTGTTGACAATTTCCACAATTTTCTTCATAATGGTTGCATGGCCGGTTTCTTTGATTTTATTAAAAATCAGTCCAATAATACAACTCAATCTTCATCTAATGGTATTGGCGCTCCACAAGGAATTTCAACCTACTCAGGAATAGGTCCAACACCAGGTGGCGGCAGTCCGTATTCGGGAATAGGTCCAGCTCCGGCGCGCAATCCTGTACCCGTAGCGGTGTCGCAGCAGCCGGCAACGGCAGCGGCGAAACCAGCTGTCGCGCCGATGGCCGCGCAAAAGCCGGCAGAGCAAAAACCAACAGGACAGAAACTCGTAACGCCTGCGATAGGTTCGCAACCACAAAGCAAGCCCGACATGGGTATAAAATTATCGCAACGGTCCGAACATGTTTTGACGGTTGCACAGGCAAAAGCAAAAGAACTCGGAGCTAGCGCAGTCGAATGTGAACATCTTCTGCACGCTTTGGTAAGTGATTCTGGAATACAAACACTTTTGTCAAAGTTCAAGATTCAGGCGCAACGGATTGACGATGAGTTGCTCAAGACGTATAAAAAAGGTAACGGCCAAACAAGTCAAAATGAATTGGATGCTTCTGGACAGCTCAAAAAAATTCTTGAAAACGCAGTTGTAGCTGCACGAAAATACGGATCCTTAAATACAGAGCCTGAACACATATTGTATTCACTTATAGAAGAGGGAGAAAATATCGCAGCTCGTATTCTTGTACAGTTGGGACTGAAAAAAGAGGAGCTCGAAAAACAGTTAGTTTTGCAACAGGTTTCCAAAGAGGAACAGAAAACGCCCGAGCAGAAAAAAAGGGAAGAACTTGATTTAATGACTCATTTGACCCAGCGGTCCAACCGTGTATTTTTATCAGCCCAGACCAAGGCGAAGGAGCTGAATAACGCATATGTAGACAGCGAACACGTATTGCACGGACTGTTGTCTGATTCCGAGATCTACAATTTCTTTACCGAACAAAAGGTGTTGCCGCAAACAATTGAAGAGGAATTGACAAAGGTATATAAGAAAGACGCTTCTTCCAAACCCGGAGAAATACAGAAACAACCGCAAATATCGCCGCGCGTAAAACGTGTCCTTGACAACTCATTGGTAATAGCGCGCAAACTCGGATTCGAGTTCATTTCTCCGGAGCATCTGCTTCTTGCATTATATGAAGAAGGAGAAGGCGTTGGTGCGCGAGTTCTGGCGAAACTCGGTTTGAAAAAAGAAGAGTTGAACAAAAAAATAACAGGCAAACGGGAAGGAATAGAGAGTGAGAGCAAAGAAGCCGAACAGCATAAATCAGAGCTCGAACAATATACTATTGATCTAACCGCAAAAGCCGCCCAAGGCTTACTTGATCCGGTGGTAGAACGGTCTGAAGTCGTCGAACGAGTCATTCATATTCTTTCGCGGAGGACAAAAAACAACCCGTCCCTGGTAGGAGAAGCAGGAGTAGGGAAAACAGCCGTAGTTGAAGGCCTTGCACAGAAAATTGTCAGCAAAGAAGTTCCGGAACCGCTTCTCAACAAAAAAATACTCCAGCTTGATTTAATGAGTATATTGGCAGGAGCTTCGCACAGAGGCGAGTTTGAAGAGCGTATGAAAAATCTTATCGAGGAAGTTAAGGCAAGCCAAGGTCAGATTATCCTATTTATCGACGAGATTCATAATATTGTTGGAGCAGGATCGTCAGGTGAAGGATCCATGGACGCTTCGAACTTCCTTAAACCCGCTTTAGCCAGAGGAGAAATCCAGCTTATCGGTGCCACGACATTGACAGAGTACCGGAAATATATCGAGAAAGATCCTGCGCTTGAAAGACGGTTTCAGCCGGTTCTTGTACCTGAACCGACAGAAGAACAGGCAGTCAAGATGCTGGAAGCGATCAAGGGCAAATATGAAGCATTTCATCGCGTCAGTATTCCTCAGGAAGCGATTGACGCTGCGGTAAAGTTCTCTAAACGCTATGTCGGCGACCGTTTCCTGCCTGACAAAGCAGTGGATCTGATTGACGAAGCCGCATCAGCGGTACGGCTGCCTCTTATTTCCCTACCCGAAGAAATAAAATCCTTGCAAACTCGTATAGCGGAATTAAACCAGGAATTGACCGAAGCTGAAACCCACGGCGACCAGGTAAAAGCACGAATCTTGCGTTCAAAACTGGATGATATCCAGGCAGACCTGAAAGAAAAACAAGACCAGTTTAATTTAAAAAAAAGCCAGACAACCACAAGCGTTTCTTTAGAAATAATCAAAGATATCGTTGCGCGATGGACCGGTATTCCGGTCTCGAAGATTACCGGCAGCGAGGTTGAAAAACTGGCGCATCTAGAGGAGATTATGCATGAACGGCTTATCGATCAGGAAACAGCAGTGAGCGCGGTTTCAGATGCGGTACGTCGCGGTAGAGCGGGTTTGAAATCGACACAACGGCCAATAGGCAGTTTCGTATTCATGGGTCCGACCGGCGTCGGAAAAACTGAGTTAGCGAAAACATTGGCGGATATCCTGTTCGGTCAGGAAGAAGCAATGGTTCGTTTCGACATGACCGAATATATGGAAAAACACGAAGTGGCAAAACTATTGGGTGCTCCTCCCGGCTATGTCGGTTATGAGGAAGGCGGAAAATTGACCGAGGCAGTCCGCAGACGGCCATACTCCGTGGTGCTTTTCGACGAGGTAGAAAAAGCACATCCTGACATCTTCAATATTTTGCTACAGATTCTTGATGATGGAAGGTTAACTGACAATAAAGGTCATGTGGTTTCGTTTAAAAACACGGTGGTTATTTGTACGTCAAATATAGGTACGGGTATTATCCAGGATGAAATGCTGAAAAACGGGAAAACGGAAATAGAAGAACCTCCGATGCTGTCTACATATACGTTTTCTCCGCGCGGAAGAGAAATTTTATCAATCGGAACGAAATATTTCGAGAGAGATATAAAAATAACAGCACCGAAGGAAGAACCAGCAGATAAAACAGGGAAGAAAACAGATGTAAAAACCAAAAAACAAGCTCAAACGGAAAGCGATTGGAAAAACGGCATGCTCTTGGACTATTTTGCCGGTCAGGAGCTGGAAAAAGCCGATGAGTCCGCTTCGGATAAAGCTGTGGACGATAAGGAAAAAATAGATTTTCCCGTACAGGGATTTGATACGCACGCAATTTCTTCAAAAGGTGTTGAAATGGTTTCCAAAGGCAGTATGATATTTGTGCGGACTTCCACTACTGCGAAAACATGGAAACCTATCACATTGATAGAACTTTTCAAGGATCACGTAGTAATCAATGCTTTGCCTGACGCGCCGGATGAACAACTGCCAACTGTACGTTTGAAAACGCATGCGTTCACCCCCGATGAGACCGAGGTTATTACGTATAAAGACCGGTATTGGAAGCGGAAAGAAGAAGCAAAAGACTGGGAAACCGGGTATTTGAAAGATTATTTCCTTGATCAGAATGTTGCTGAGGAAACAAGCGATCCGAAAAAACAGAATGGTGAAAGCGAAAAACAGGCTTTCCCAACAACGCATTGGGATATCCACACGTTTTCTCCGACAGGGAAAGAGATAATCATAGTTGGCGAAAAGATCTGGTACAGAAATGTCGCTGAAAAAGCATGGAAAACAAAAACATTAAAAGAATATTTTGGTACTGATTTTCCGCTTGACAAGGAGATTATGGAAAAGAAAAAAGTCGACGAGGAGGTCGATAAGAAAAAATATGGTGTTGTTAAAGATAAGGTTATGGGAGAGTTACGAAAATTCTTCAGACCGGAACTTATCAACCGTTTTGACGAAGTCATCGTATTTGAACCGTTACGGTTTATCCATATGATGTCAATCGTAAAATTACAGTTGAAAGGTGTTGGAAAACTACTTGAGGATCAGGATATGGGTTTCATGTACACCAACGAAGCAATAAAAGAAATTGTACGCGCAGGATTTGATCCGATATTCGGAGCAAGACCATTGAGACGCGCAATCCAAAAACTCGTCGAAAATCCGATATCAACACTTATCATTGACGGAAAAGTAAAACCCGGCGATCAGATCCTGGTTGATTTTGATGGAGAAAACTTCGTCTTTAATGTCGAAAAGGTCGAATTGGTGGATGCGTCTAAATTAAAAGAACAACAAATAAAATCATATCTTTGTGAAGCATGTGCAAACAAATTCAAAACAGAAGTATTGAAAACCGCAACAGTTATCTGTTCCAAATGTGCGTCGACCAAATTGCAGGAAGTAGTTGAAGAACCGGAAAAGAAAAAAGTTGAAGATAAATCAGAACAAAAAACAGGAATGGAAAACCAGAAAAAACCTCAGGAAACAGGCATAAAATCAGATGGAGCTATTCCAACCAGCCCACAAGGGATTGCTCAAAACACAGTAGATTCTGCACAGAGGCCCATACAAGCTGCAGTTACATAAATTATTGTAAAAAATGAACAGGAACTACACGCCACTGGATGTTGATAAATTGAAAAGCAACAAAAACAAGGCGGTGAATACAGTGTTATTGATCATCGCAACCATAACCATGCTTGTCCTTGTCGTTTTATTATTCGTGCTTATCCAAAAAAAATCGCAGCCATCAGTTTCCGATCTTCCCCAAGTCACCCCTACGGTAATTCCAACAGTTGTCGTGCCAACGACCAAGCCATCTGTTGCAACAGAATCTCCAAGCATCGATATATCTATACCGACCGCAGCTACCTCTTCGCCCGAATCGTCATCGGGATCAGCTCCGCTTATAACTACGATGCCGACACCGGAAGCAACACAGAGTTCTCAGATACAATCACCCTAAACAATATATAATACATATATGCGCTATTTGGCACAAAGTATGACGATTGGAGGACAACAAATCCAGGGTCCTTTGCAAGGTATTAGTACCGTAGGAGATTTAATATCAAAAATTACCGTCTTACTTTTTCCCATTGCCGGACTCATCCTGCTTTTGGTATTTATCTGGGGAGGATATGATTTTATGATATCCCAGGGGAGTGCGGATAAGATAAAGGCCGCATGGGCAAAATTGACCACAGGAGTTATAGGATTTGCCTTACTTGCTCTGTCGTATTTGTTGGTGAAGCTGATAGAGAAAATTTTCGGTCTCAATACCGGAATATTCTAAACTCTTTGATTGCTTTCTCGTAGTTATCAGGGTCTCCGACGTCAAACCACTGGCCTTCGAATACGAAGCCGTTGACTTTTTTTTGTTTGATGAGTTGTTCAATTACATCCTCGAGGAAGAATGACGGTTTATTCTTCGGAAGATACTGAAAAATTTCTGGTTGGAATACATACATACCGCAGTTAATCAAATAACTCTTGATCTCCTTTTTTTTCGTGTTCTGATAAAAATTGACGAGTTGAATACCGTGAAGCGTAAGTTGTCCGAAGTCGCTTGGCCGGGTATTGGTTGTCAATGCGATGGTTGCGAGCGTATTATGGTCGCTATGAAAATTGATGAAATCCCTAAGATCGAGATTGCTCAGCGTATCCCCGTAGATAACCAGGAATCTTTGATTAATAAGCAATGATTTTGCGCGAAGAAGTGCTCCTCCGGTTTGCAAAGAACTATGTTCTTGAGAGTAGGTTATGTGTACGCCGAACTTTTCACCATTACCGAAATATTTTTTGATTTTATCACCCAGATGCCCGATACATACTATGACGTTTAGGATATTATTTTCCTTCAGACTCCGCAGCGTATATTCCAGAAGCGGTTTGCCCTTTATCGGAAGAAGCGCTGTTGGGATTTCATAGGTATACGGACGCAGTTTTGTTCCTTTTCCTCCTGCGAGGATTACTGCAGCCCCAATATTCGGTTTAAGGTATTGATTGAGTATGTATTCGATTGCGTGTGAACGATTGCGGATTTTCTTGCCATCGACGAGTTGATCTATGGCGCACAGAGTTTGTTGTTGTAGTGTAATAGTTATTCGTGACCTTCTCATTCGATTGGGAACATTGTACCGCACTGATTGATTTTTGTCAAAAACTGAGCTATAATGAAACACAACATGAATAAGAAATTTATACATTGTCAAAGGATTACTACCTAAATGCGTACAGGAAAATTCCCCGGATTGCCGGGTTTTTTTTTGCAACAACTATGATATTCCAGTCACAAGAACCTCCTATAATTATCTCAGTCGGCGGTAGTTTGATTGTCCCGAACGGAGGAATCGACACGGAATTTTTAAGTAGGCTTAACACCTTGATTCGCCAACAGGTTGCAAAAGGAAAACGATTTTTTCTCATCGCAGGCGGAGGCAAGATCGCCCGATGGTATCGTGATGCAGGTAAAGAGATTATTGGCAATGTCACTAATGATGATCTCGATTGGCTTGCTATTCACCTTACTCGTGTGAACGGCCACCTGCTTCGCACGATCTTCCAGGATATTGCCCATCCCCGCATCATTGAAAACTATGATAAAAAACTTAAAGATTGGAAGGAGCCGGTGGTAATCGGCGCAGGGTGGAAACCCGGTTGGTCGACCGATTATGATGCGGTTGTTTTAGCGCGCGATTATAACGCAAACGTCATTATTAATCTTTCAAATATCGATTGGATTTACGACAAAGACCCTGCAAAATATAAAAACGCAAAGCCCATTAAAAGAATGACATGGGATGAACTCGAGGATTTAGTTGGACACCTGTCTGAACTGAAAGGTCAAAAGTGGACTCCTGGATTAAATGCACCATTTGATCCGATTGCAACCAAACTTGCACAAAAACTAGGATTGACCGTAATAGTCACAAACGGGCACGACTTCAATAATATTAAGAACATTATTGAGGGGGAAGGATTCAAGGGTACGGTTATCATGCCGTTCCGCATAGATGCAGGATTCTATAACAGGGAATATTATATGGGTAAAAAGGGCGGGCATAGATTTCCACATGCCGAGTCATTTTGGGGTAAACTTTTTCACTCCTTGGTTACGTTATATCGGGCAATACTCATCAAGCTTTTCTTGGCTCCCAAACGCTGTTTGGATATAGGATGCGGTACAGGACAGTTGGTCAAATGGCTCAGGAAGTTTGGCGTCGATGCATATGGCGTTGATATCTCCCAATATGCGATAGAGCTCGCAGACAAAGAAGCAAAACCTTTTTTGAAAACAGGAGACATTTTGAAATTACCGTATGAAGACAACTCTTTTGATACGGTGGTATCGTATGATGTTTTGGAACGCATAGAGCAATCAAAAATAAGAGAGGCGATTGAAGAGTCGATTCGCGTATCGCAAAAAACTATTTTCCACAAGATATTTACCAGGGAAAACATTTGGTTTAACCTCACACACAGACGGGATTTTTCGGTTGTATCGTTTTTTCCGAAAAAATACTGGAAACGTTTTTTTGCGTCATTCGAATATATCTCCATTCTCCAACCTCCGTTCAATCTCCCTTCATTCATAGAAACAAAGTTCCTTCTAAGAAAAAAAGCATAGGGATGGTATACAATACATGATATGATCCTGAAAAAAATAGCCTTTCATAATTTCAGAAGTTTTGAGTCAAGCACATTCGAAATCAATCCGTTCCTGACCATCGTGATCGGTAAAAATGCACGGGGTAAAACCAATCTGCTCGAAGGAATTTATGTACTATTGCAAGGAGAAGGATTCCGCGAAGACAAGGAAGAGGAACTGTTGTACATAGATAAAAAAACAGCGTATGTGGAAGGAGTATGTGGTATTGGGGATGATGTTTTTATGTTTCGGGTTGCAATCGATCATAAGTCAGGTTACATAGAAAAACACTTTTTCGTGAACAAGACAAAAAAACGATATTATCAATATATACAAGAGCAGATAAAAACAGTATTATTCAGCCCCGAACAAATAGATATCATTATCGGTCCACCGAGCATCCGCAGGGAATATATCGACAAATGGATTTCCTACTATGATTTCGAATACAAGAAAAAACTTGATAACTATACAAATGCCATACGCAGGAGGAACAAAGTGTTGGAAATGCATAAGGATGAAGGCAAACTTAAAGAAGAACTCCGATTTTGGAATAGCTACTGTATTGAACAAGCCGCATATATTTTTGCGAAGCGCACCGAACTGGTTGTATTCCTCAATAAGCATCCGAAACTGGATGCGAAATCATTTACCATAGAATACCAGAATAATGAGTTTAACCAAAACCGGTTGGATGAAGTTTATGAAGAAGAAAAAAAATGGAGAAGAACTTTGATCGGACCCCAGAAAGAAGACTTCCAGATTTCCATGCAGTCGAAAGCGGCATTGCCATCAGGAAAATGGAAGAACAAAAATATTCATCATTACGGATCAAGAAGCGAACAGCGAATGGCAGTATTCTGGTTGAAGCTCAACGAGATCATGTATCATGAGGAAACGAGGAAAAAAAAACCGATCCTTCTTTTGGATGACGTATTTTCCGAGCTCGACATCCACAACAAAAAAATCGTTCTCGATCTCGTCAAAACATACCAATCCCTGGTTACGACCACCGAGCGCGATATCATAGATATCGCGGAAGTCCCTAATACAATCATCCATATTTAATCTCTACATATACAATTGGTTGTTTGCTAGAATGGTTGATTTTTATCTGAAAAATTGATTAAAATATGTTATGAGAATAATTTTAAGCAATAAACAAAGAAATTGGTATTTCAGTACTTTAAGAAAAAGAGCAAATAAAAGCTGGTTAGAAATCGAGAAAAAAATTGAAGTAAATGGAAGAATGCTCAGAGCATGGCGTAGTGGTAAATACACAATTCCTGAAAATGTTTGTAATAAGATCAAAAAGATATATCAATTAACCATTCCGACAAATACACAAACCAAACAGGAATATTGGAATACTAAACAAGCAGGTAGGAAAGGTGCTATAGTCAGATATCAACAATATGGAAATCCTGGTACTTTGGAAGGAAGGAGAAAAGGAGGGTTAAACTCTTTGAAAAGCGAACGATTAAAAAATTCAAGATTCAAATTTCTTACAGAAATAAACAAACCTCAACAATCTGTAGAATTAGCAGAAGCAATAGGTATATTAATTGGAGATGGTGGCATGTCTTATTATCAAATCAAAGTAAGTTTGGATCTAAAAAGTGATGAAGGATATGAAAGATATGTTAGAAAATTATTTAGTAGACTATTTAAGTCAAAAGTGTCTATATATAAAAGAATACAAAACTCTACTATTGAAATTGTAGTGAGCAGAAAATTGCTGGTAAATTTTCTGGTTCAATGCGGACTGCCAATCGGGAATAAACTTAGACAAGAAATAGATATTCCACTATGGATTAAAGAAAATATATTTTTTTCAAGGACATGTCTGCGGGGATTATTCGATACGGACGGAAGTATTTATTTAGATAAGCATAAAATCAATGAAACGGTATATAAAAGTTGGAATGTAGCATTTACAAGTTATTCTAAGAACCTATTAGCAAGTATCAAGGATTTATTAATAAAAGAAGGATTTCATCCAACTCATACATCAATAAATTCTATTAGATTAAGGAGAAAAGAGGAAATTATTAAATTTTTTGATATCATTGGAAGTAGCAATCCCAAAAACCAAAGAAAATTCAAAACTTTAAATTAGGAGAGGTACCCAAGTGGCCATACGGGCACTGTCTCGAAAACAGTTGAGGTCGCAAGACCTACGTGGGTTCGAGTCCCACCCTCTCCGCAAA
>CAZBEJ010000017.1:0-12040 GCA_964490915.1 uncultured Gammaproteobacteria bacterium | reverse complement strand
ATAAGATTGGTGTCTGGGGGCATTCAGTCGACCCAACATCTTTTATTTCTTCCATCACCGCACCGATTCAGTTGGATCATGGTTTGGCTGACGAGGAAGTGCCGGTCGCATTTTCGCAGGGATTATACAACGATCTGAAAGCAGCAAGAAAAACCGTTGAGTTCTATACGTATCCTGGCGCAGATCACAATATTGCCGAGCCTTCATTTGATCTTGCGATGCAGCGTACCATCGCATTTTTCGACAAATATCTCAAATAAAAAAATATCCCCCATTGGGGGGATATTTTTACCACTCGTCATCCCACCAGTAAACAATAATATTTATTTCTGATTATTATCTGAATGAATTACTGGGTTGGAGCAGATGGTGTTCCATTTCCGCCATTCATCATATTTCTTCCGAGCCGTGGATTAATTTGAACAGAATCAGCAGTGACACTGCCATCGGAATTTGTTGTACCGATTACCGCAACCGGTACACCGGTTTTCAAATCAGTTTTACTTGCTTGTGTGGTTGTTTCATATGTTGTTTTATCCGAAAGTACTGCGATTTTTGAACTACCATCCCGTAGTTGCACTGTTATAGTATTGTTGTTTGAGTCTATTATTTTTCCAAGGACTGCACCTCTTCCCGTTGCATTGCCATTAGTTCCTCCTCCGAATCTACCCTGGAACTGTCTACCTTGACCTCTCATAAATGCACCTCCACCGCCCGCGACTCCATTCAAACTGGACGTATTGGATTTCTGATACTGCATACCGCCAAAAAAGCCCACAGCACCTACGACAACTGCGATAATAATGGTTATCAAAAGATTATTATTTTTCATACATGTCACCCTCTTCCTTTGGGACAAAACCTAGCGGTTTTTTCCCAACGATTTTCCCTATTGTGTATTGCAAGCTATTTACTTTTATACGCACGCTTGCAATAAATTATTAATAATTGTTTTTAATTTGACAGTGTCATTATTCACTTCAATCCATTCGACAGGCTCAGGATTTCGGCTTTACTACTCATACCTCAAAGCTTCAATCGGCTGCAGATTCGATGCTTTTTGTGCGGGATACCAACCAAATAGTATTCCAATTATTCCAGATACTCCGATAGCAACCGCAATCGACATTGGTTCGATGGTAAATGGAAGACTTAGGGCCTTGGTTATAAAATATGATGCACCGATACCGAGAAGCATTCCAATAACACCACCTGAAAACGTCAAAATAATTGCCTCAATCAAAAATTGTTGAATGATTATTTTTTTGGTAGCGCCCAGTGCTTTGCGCAAACCAATTTCACGAGTTCGTTCCGTTACCGTCACTAACATAATATTCATGATTCCAATACCGCCGACCAGCAATGAAATTGCAGCGATTCCACCAAGCAGAGCAGTAAAGGTACCGGTGACCTGAGATGCGGTATTCAAAATATCATTCTGGGAAAATATGGAAAAATCAGCTTGCGTAGGATCGCTCAGTTTATGCCGCTGCAAAAGCAGATAGCCGATCTGATTTTCCGCTTGGGTCATGACATCTTGCGATTTCGCTTCAACCGCAATGGCGCTGATATAGGTCGTTCCGAACAAAACTGATTGTGCAGTAGTTAAAGGAACGTATATAACATCATCCTGATTTCCAAATCCGTTTCCTCCTTTGGATACGGTCGTACCGATGATGCGCAAGGTTTGGCCGTTAATGCGTATCATCTGGCCGATCGGATTGGCATTGGAGCCGAACAAATCACTTGCCACCTGTGGTCCTAAAACGGCAACGCGCGATAAGGAATTAATGTCTCGTTGGGTGATAAATGCGCCCGTTGCAATGTCTACTTTGTGTATCGAGGCATAAGAGGGGTATATCCCGGCAATCTGCGTGTTGGTATTATTTCTTCCTGCGATAACCTGTGCTCGGCGGGTTAATTCCGGTGAAACAGCGGTAACCGTGGTTATTTGGCGTGAAGAAAGAATAGCGAGGGCATCATCAACGGTAAGTGTTGTTCCGCCGCCCGCTGCTCCCCGGACAGCTCCTTCGCTTTGGCCGCCTGGAATGACGGTTAAAAGATTTGCTCCCAACGATTCAATCCTGCCGGAGATGGATGCCTGGCTTGCCTGACCCAAAGATACCAGGGTAATGACGCTGCCAATGCCGATAATGATGCCGAGGATGGCAAGTCCGGTACGCATTTTATTGATGGTTAGGGTGCCGATTGCTTCTTTTATGATTTCTATAAGCTCCATATGATGAAATGAAAAATTGGTTGTATGTTTCTATTTTCTAGTAATTCTATGTTGTTTTCCGTTTTTTTCGTCTTTGATGATTTTTCCGTCTTTGACGTGAATGATGCGTTTTGCGTGTTCGGCAATATCGGGCTCGTGGGTAATCATGACAATAGTGTGTCCGTCTTCGTTCAATTGCTGGAAGATAGTCATGACTTCTTCGGCCTGTACGGACGCAATATTGCCGGTTGGTTCGTCGGCCAACAGGATGGCGGGATTCATGACAAGTCCTCGTGCTATTGCAACACGTTGTTGTTGACCTCCGGATAGTTGGTTGGATGTATGTTCGAGCCTGTCTCCCAGGCCGACTTCTTCAAGGAGTTTTTTAGCTCTTTTCTCGCGCTCTTCTTGCAAAATTCCTGCATACTGCATGGGAAGCATGACGTTTTTCATAGCTGAGATTCTTGGGAGAAGATTGTATGCCTGGAAAATAAAACCTATTTTTCTGTTGCGGATAGATGCTAATTGATCATCGGTTAGTTTAGATACTTCTTCGTTGTCAAGAATATAGGTACCGCTTGTTGGTAAATCCAATGCGCCCAAAATATGCATTAAAGTTGATTTACCAGATCCTGACGGTCCCATAATGGCGACAAACTCACCTTTATTTATCGAGAACGATACGTCAACCAGGGCAACGGTTTCTACGCCGTCCATTTTATATACTTTACGTATGTGAGATGCTGAGATGATGACCATAATATTAATTTAAACTCAACCTCCAATCCTATGGAACACAGTTCCACCGCCTCCGCCTCTTCCGCCGCCGAACGAGCTGAACGGCGAAGAAGTATTATTTTGAGCAGCGGCATTGGTCGTTGAAGTAACAATGGTATCTCCTTCGGAAAGTCCTGATGTTATTTCGGTTTGCGTATCCGAAGACGCTCCTGCTTGTACCTCGACCTGTTGAGGTTGCCCGTTTTTCATCACCGTGACTGCAGATATTCCGTTTATGGTCTGAATAGCGCTTGAGGGAACAAGCAGTACGTTATCTTTTACCGCAGTGATAATATTGATGTTTGCCGACATATTGGGAAGAATGTTTTGGGAATCGGTATCAAGTTTGATAATGGTTGGGTAAGTGGTGACTCCGGAACTCACTACGCCCGCCGTATCAATACTGAATACTTTACCGGTAAATGTTTTGTCGGGGAATGCGCTTAATATGATTGTAGCATTGTCGCCGATTTTAATCGTCGGTATGTCTATTTCGGTAAGATTGACCGTAACGGTCGGTGTAGCATTGGTTACGATGCTGGCAATTTTGGTTGTCAAAGGCGTGCTGTTTGAACTTGAAGAGGTTGATTGTGGAGAGGCAATGACTGCTCCCAGCTGGAATGCAAGTCCGTCAACCTTTCCGGATATCGGCGCATAAATAGTTGGAGCAGCCTGCTCGTAACTGAGCCACGCCGAGTTCAGGGCGGTTTGCGCCTGATTGACGACATTTTGCTGATTGATGTAGTTTGCTTCTGATGCCAACCAATCATCCTGTGCTTCGTGAAATGCAGGCAATGCGCGGTTGTCGTTATTGGGAGTACCGTCACTATTTTGATAGGTACTATTCGTTGCCAAATCATAGAATGTATTCCATTTTGTAAACATAGTTGATTGCAGCGTATACATATTTGCCTGTGCGGATTTTAAGGTATTTTGAGCGGATTGATATGCTGCGTATGCCTGTGCGGTTTTTTGCTGACCGATCAGGTCCAGGGTAAGGTCGGCAATTTTGTCACCGGTTTTAACCGTATCTTGGTCTTTAACATAAAGTTTGGAGATGACGCCGCTTGCCTGGGTGTCAATAGGTGTGCTATTGGCTGTTGAAATCTGGCCGGAACCGCTTACCGACACAACCAACGTTCCCCGTTGGACTTTTTCGGTTTGATACCGGATTACTCCTTTTTTCGACGCGAAAAATTGTTTATACCCGAAATATGCGATTGCGACAACAATAATAATGATGATGATTTTTTTCACGCGCGAAAGTCCCGCGAAGCCATTTTTAACCTTTCCGGAAAGTTGACCGATGTTCATTGCAATATTCTATAATTCATAACTGAAAATAAGCTGAGTTTGACAAGATTTTTGACTGATTTCATCTGGTTTATCCCGTACCGAAATCCGATAAATTCTTCTCATGTTTTGCTGCGGAATGAACGGGTAACATAACTATACATATTGCCCCTTTTTTTTTATTGTTTTCAATGTGTATGGATCCGTTATGCAGTTTGACGATTTGTTTCGCAATGGATAGTCCAAGACCGTATCCGCCGCTTTCGGTTTTTGAGCGCGCGGTGTTTGCCCGGTAGAACCGCTCAAAAATATGAGGAAGATCCTTCTTAGCAATGCCGACACCTTCGTCTTTGATTAGAATGATGGCAGAACCGTCCGTGCGCTTTACAGAGACTTCAACCCGTGAGTTTTTTGGACTGTATTTTACCGCATTATCCAAAAGGATTACCATAAGATCCGTGAGACTGTACGGATTTCCCTTAACGCTTAATCTGGTCGGCGTCGCAGAAATCGTTATGTGTTTTTCCTTGGCAACTGGATGTATTTTTTTCAGCGCTTTATCTATGATAGCGGTAAGATCGATATCTTCAAACGTCATGGTTTCATGCGGTTTTTCATATTGGGCAAGCTGTAAAAGCTTATCCGATAGCGACTGCATTTTGTTGACCTCGTCAATGCTTTCCGAGATCAGTTTTTTCGATTCTTTGACCGTAAAGTTTTTGTCGCGCAAAGAGACTTCCATTGCGGTTTTCAAAGAGGTAAGAGGTGTTCTGAACTCATGGGACGCATCGCTGATGAACCTGTTTTGTTCGTCAAGCATGTTTTGGATCGGTCTGAGCGTTTTTCCTGCAAGAAAATACCCCAATAGGGCGGAAACGATAAAAATGCCGCCGTTAATAAGAGTTAGAATAATGAGAATTCGTTGTCTGGCTTCGGTATATAAATCGGAATCGAGGTTTATAACCCGAATATCCGGATTATTCGGGATCGGTAATGAAAGATTGTCCGGGCTTAAATCCTGCGGGTAATCCAAAATATGCAGTCTGCGCTCTATGCGTGCCGTCTGCAATCGTCGTATACGGTCTACCTCATTGACAAGTCCCTTATAGATGACTGTGCTGAATGCGATGCTGATGATCATAATAATAAGCAGGTACCAAGCGGTAAGTTTAATGCGCGTACTTTTGAACATATAGATTTAATCTCCTATTTTATACCCGAATCCTCTAATAGTATGTATGAGTTCTTTTTTAGACTTGAATGGTATATCGACCTTATTCCTAAGATTCCGGATATATACCTCGACGGTATTTGGCAATATATCGGCATTGTAATCCCAAACATGACTGATTATCTGATCTTTTGAAACAATCGAGTGGGCGTTGCGCATAAGGTATTCCAAGAGGGAGAACTCTTTGCTTGAGAGCGTAATCGGTTTTTGATCCCGAAGCGCGGTAAATTGTGTGGTATCCAATTCGAGATCTTCAACGGAGAGTTTGGTTGAAAGAACTGTTTTTGGTCTTCGGACGAGGGCCCGTATGCGTGCGAGCAGTTCTTCGAATGCGAATGGTTTTGTAATATAGTCGTCGGCTCCTGAGTTGAGTCCAGATATCTTATCCTGTATTTGACCTTTTGCAGTGAGGATGAGAATGGGAGTATGAATCTTGCTTTTCCGGAGTTCTTTGAGGATAGAAATACCATCCATACCGGGAAGCAAAAGGTCCAAGATGATACAATCGTACTCTTCAGTCGATGCTAAGTCATATCCATCATCGCCGGTATAGGCTACATCAATACTATACCGTTCCTGTTCAAGACCTTTTTTGATGGATTGTGCTATACGATGCTCGTCTTCAACTACCAGTATTCTCATATCGTATGTACATTATAGTATGAGAGCTGAAATCCAGCTGAAGATTAAACGGTGATTAAAATCCGAGATTTTCCCTGACCAATATGATTACTATGCGATGGGGAACGATTTCCCGCTCGATGATCACCCATTTGTTGATCGAACTGCCCGGGTACCCCGCTTTTTTCATGCGCGCATCTTCCAAGGGAAAGACGACTTCACGTACGCGTCGCATGGCGGATTCGATGTCGTTGGTGATTTTTTGCTGTCCGACAACCAATACCAGATGCTTCGCAAAATAGGGAAACTCGCCAACCCTGGTGCCGGTAGCATCTGCAGCAACAATGATGCCGGATTTGGTGATTGCGTTTGGACTTGCAAGAAAATAATCAGCGTCAAAAGCCGCCTTTCTCCTTATTTCGCTACGCTTAGCCTGGTCGTTTTCCTTCATTACCAATTCGTGCAGGTTGTTGAACTTGTTGTTTTTGGAATTGAGATAGTCCATAAAGCCGATCTGAATTAACGTGGTCGATGATCCGTTCATCACGGACGATTCTTCGGGAATGCTATTGATCAGTGTGGACAATGCTTGTTCCTTGTTATCCACGATTGTGACATCGGATCCACGCTGTTTTAATGCTTCGGCAGTGATGGAAACCTCATCCTGTGTTGTTACGTGGTTCATATAGAGTATATAGAGATTAATTTTTAAAAATCATATTGGTATTTATGCCGAGTTGTTTGAAAAGAGGAGCGTTGAGTTTGTAATAATGCGCCGCTCCTTCTTTCCGAGCGACAATAATTTCCGCCTTGATCAGTTTGTTAAAATGATGGGATAATGCAGGTTGTGATAGACCGAAAGATTTTGATAAATCATGGCATGAAATTTCTCCCTTGCGATGTATAATTCTAAGGACATCGACTCTCGTTTCGTCGGACAAGGCCTTAAAAAGAGTCGCCAGTTTTAAATTATTCATTAATTTAATTATTCAAATATTTAAATGTATCTATATATTATACCCATGATATATGTATGTCAAGGGGAATTTATTTCTGTTGGTATATAATATCATTACTATATGGCAGATCTGACTATAGATGAACTGAAAACCCATTACTTAGATGAAGGGGACTCGGCATATATCTATAATGTTTTGGCTGGATTTGCCAAGACGAGGCAGATGTACGGTATTTTCGTGCAACTGAGAGATAAAGAATTGGAACACCAGAAAAAATTCAAGGCACTGCTTTTGAAACGGAATGCGCCGATTCCAATATACAAACCATCCTTCAGAATCCGGTTGATGGAATTTTTTGCCGGACGCGGCGCGACATCCTTGATCCTTAAACTGAGAATTGCCGACGAATCGCAGGAAGTTTCCCAATATATACTTTCAAGTTCGAAAAACAAAACGGCCGGATCGATAGCCAAAGACGAAATCGCGCATTCAAAAGTACTTAAGGAACTACAAAGCAGTCCGTCCCAGGAAATCTGGCACCATAATGAAACCGGCGCAATAATACGTAATGCCATCTACGGATTCAATGACGGGCTGACCGCGAACTTCGGATTGATCATGGGCGTTATCGGAACGGCAGTGGATCATAGGGTTATAGTATTTTCGGGTATTGCGGGGTTGATCGCGGATACGTTGTCCATGGGAGCATCGTCATACCTTGCTGCGGTATCGGAAAAAGAAGTGTACGATCATGAAATCCATCTTGAAAAGCAGGAAATAGAATTGATGCCGAAAGAAGAAGAGGAAGAGTTGGCGTTTATTTATCGGGCAAAAGGATTTGCAAAACAAGTTGCTGAAACTCTTGCTCATGAAATAATGAAAGGAAATAAAGAAACCGCTTTGCAGGAACAGGTCGTCCAGGAACTTGGAATAACCGGATCTGCTCAAAATCCAAAACAAGAAGGTTTGATTACCGGAATTGCTACATTGATAGGCGCTCTTATTCCGCTGCTGCCGTTATTTTTCGGTTCATCCTTGCCGTTTATTATCGTTGCGTTTGTAGTCAGTATGACTTTCCATTTTATGGTTGGTGCTGTACGGAGTATATTTACGGGAAGAAATGCAGTCCGTTCGGGTATTGATATGTTTGTTGTAGGCCTGGGTGTTGCGGTTATCGGGTATATGATTGGTTTTTTCCTCGTGAATACTCTTCGTCATTAAACATTTTATTTTGTATACTATATCCTGTGAGTCTCAGTCAGTCTCGACGTGACGCGCCGGACAGGATTATCTCAAAGACAGACGCTCAAAGAGACCAAAATACATATGGAAAAACAAATCCATGGACTCACGCAATCCCAGGTGCATACATGCCTGGTAAACGAAGGGTATAACGAACTTCCTTCGCAAAAGGAACGTACTGTCTTTAGTATTTTCGCGTCGGTTTTAAAAGAACCAATGATGCTCATGCTTCTGGGAGCAGGAATTATCTATATAGTATTGGGCGAACCCCGTGACGCTATGATGTTGTTGAGTTTCGTGATTGTGGTAATAGCCATAACGTTTTACCAGGAACGAAAAACAGAGCGGGCGCTTGAGGCTTTGAAAAATCTTTCGAGTCCGCGCGCATTGGTTATACGGGACGATAAACAGCTGAGGATTTCCGGAAGGGAAGTCGTCCGTGAAGATATTGTGGTTCTGCGTGAAGGAGATCGTGTACCTGCTGATGCAACAATTCTTCAGGCAACGAATTTACTTATTGATGAATCTTTGTTAACCGGAGAGTCTATAGCGGTTAGGAAATCAATCTGGGACGGAAAAGCTATCCATACGCATCCGGGTGGTGAGGATCTGCCGTTTGTGTATTCGGGTACCCTGGTAACTCAGGGTAGGGCTGTTGTCCGGGTTTTTGCAACAGGAGCTCATACAGAAATGGGGAAAATAGGGAAATCTTTGCAGTCTATTCATGAAGAAGATACGCTCTTGCAGAAAGAAACCGGGAAAATCGTGCGCAATTTTACAATCATCGGTATACTCCTTTGTGTGCTGGTGATTATTCTGTACGGTATCACCAAAGGAAACTGGATCAATGGCTTTTTGTCGGGGCTCACTTTGAGCATGGCTATGCTACCTGAAGAATTTCCTGTTGTTTTGCTCGTTTTCCTGACACTGGGTGCATGGAGAATATCAAAGAGGAAAGTTCTCACCAGAAAAACAGCGGTGATCGAAACACTTGGTGCAGCAACCGTACTATGTGTGGATAAAACAGGAACCTTAACCATGAATAAAATGAGAATGGACGGATTGATGACTGATAACTCTTATTATGATCTTGAACAACAAAAGAAAGAATCCCTTCCTGAAAATTATCATCATCTGCTCGAATACGCCTTTCTTGCAAGCCAAAAAGATCCGTTTGATCCATTGGAAAAAGAGATCAAATCAAAAACAGAAGGATTATTACAGAAAACAGAACATATTCATATGAATTGGAATCTCATTAAAGAATACCCATTATCAAGAGAACTTTTGGCGTTGTCGCATGTTTGGGAATCATCGGACAACAAAGAATACGTGATTGCGGCAAAAGGAGCGCCTGAAACAATTGCAGAGCTTTGCCATTTGAGTGAACAAGAGCGGAAAGGATTAATGCTGCGGATACAAACAATGTCGGAAAAAGGATTGCGGGTAATTGGGGTTGCGGCCGCATTATTCAAGAAAGGGAATTTGCCTAAAATTCAACATGACTTTGTTTTCGAGTTTGTCGGACTTTTAGGGTTCAGTGATCCGATTAGGGATGCGGTTTATGATGCGATCAAGGAATGTCATACCGCAGGCGTACGGGTAATTATGATCACCGGTGATTACCCGGGAACCGCACAGTATATAGCCAGAAAAATCGGGTTGAATAACAGCGATAAATACATTACCGGGGATGAATTACGTAGATTGAGCGTCGATGAACTGCGAAAAAAAATTAATACGGTTAATATTTTTGCACGGGTTGTACCCGAGCAAAAACTCCATATTGTCAACGCTCTCAAAGCGAATAGGGAAATTGTGGCAATGACCGGAGACGGAGTGAATGATGCTCCTGCATTGAAATCTGCACATATCGGAATTGCAATGGGGGAACGTGGCACCGATGTTGCGCGTGAAGCTTCGGATTTAGTATTGCTAAACGATGATTTTTCATCCATAGTTCAGGCGGATAAAATGGGAAGGCGTATTTTCGACAACCTGAAAAAAGCGATGGCATACATCGTATCAGTGCACATACCGATAGCCGGTATGTCGTTTTTACCGGTATTGTTTCAGCTGCCGATTATTTTGTATCCTGCGCATATAGCATTTCTCGAACTGATCATCGATCCAGCATGTTCCATCGTGTTTGAATCCCAGAAGGAAGAATCGGATATCATGCAGCGCCCGCCCCGCAACCTGAAAAAACCTTTGTTCGATCGATTTACATTCATTTCAAGTCTCTTGCAGGGGGTGACGCTTTTGATTGTTGTGTTTCTTATGTATGTACTGACGTTACAAAAAGGATTTCCTGAAGATGTAGCGCGTTCTATGGCGTTTAGTGTTATCGTGTTCGGAAATCTGTTGCTTATTATTATCAATCTTTCCTACAAAGAACATATGTTCAAGATTTTAAAGGAACGCAATAACGCTCTACTCTCTGTGTTAGTGAGCGCAACCGTAGCATTGCTGATTGTTTTGTACGTACCTTTTTTCCAGGGCTTATTCCATTTTACTCGGTTACAACCATATGAAATGTTTATTGCGTTTACAGGAGCGCTCGTTAGTTTGATATGGCTTGAAGGCTTGAAATATATAAGCAATAGATTCATAAAAAAATAACCGACCTGAAATGATAAATCACTGAATACATTTGTCTTTCGTCTGCATACTAATTATTACCTAAGGAATATAAGTTTAAAACTTGTTTATGGTACACCCTGATCTTTTCGGATTGTTTGTACTGACAGGTTTTGTGATATTCTCGATCTTGTAAGCGGAAAAAAATACCACCATGGAAATCATTAGGAAGGCCGTTGTTTTATGAGAATCATTGTGGCAGGTTTACTTGCTTTGACATTTGTAGCTGCCGCGATATCGCCAATTTTTTTACCGCTCTGGTTGTCGCCATAGTTCTCGGAATCATCTTATTATGGGGACTATTATTCAGTATCGCGCTTGCCATGGTTAACTGGTTTCTGGATCTTCTTACAAAATAATTTACGTTTGATACAATGGTTGGTATGAATGATCAGCAATTTACCATAAAATGTCCTTATTGCGGCGAAGAAATTTCCATTCAAGATGCTCTAAGCCATCAAGTCAAAAAAACAATTTCCGATGAAGCAAAAGAACAGGCAAAAAAAGAACTCTCCCAGGAAATTAAATATCTCCAGGAACAGAACAAAAAGAAGGAAGAGGAACTTGAAGAAACCAGAAAAACAGAGCTGGAACTACGTAAGGAAAAAAATCAGCTTAACGATGAAAAACGGAAGTTTGAACTGGAAAAAGAACGCCAGCTTGATGTGGAGCGCGAAAAAATACGAGAACAAACCGCGAAAGAAATACTGGAAAAACAACATTTCAAGGAGATGGAAAAAGACAAGATTATCACGGATTTGAAAAAAGCTTTGGAAGACGCCCAATTGAAAGCAAATTCAGGATCCCAGCAGATGCAAGGTGAAGTACAGGAACTTGATCTTGAAAATGAGTTGCGGGAAGCGTTTCCATTCGACGTGATCGAGGAAGTCAAAAAAGGCGAGAGGGGTGCTGATGTACGCCAAACCGTAAAAACTGCAAAAGGAAATATTTGCGGTGTAATATTGTGGGAATCAAAACGAACCAAAGCGTGGAAAGACGAGTTCATTGAAAAACTAAAAGAAGATGTCAGAACGGCAAAAGCAAATATCCCGATCATCG
>CAZBEJ010000016.1:11199-12954 GCA_964490915.1 uncultured Gammaproteobacteria bacterium | reverse complement strand
GTCCGTATCATGGTATAAGGTGTAAAAATACCCGGCCTGATGCGATATAGGTAATACAAATTCTTTTCCGACTGATACGAACCTGGGATGACCGAAACAGCTGAGGTGTACCCGGCTTGCTTGACCATATCGATTGTTTGCTGAGAAAACGCGCCATATGGATACGCAAAACTCTTAAGCGGCATACCTATCAGATCTTCGAGATCTTTTGTGCTGTCGAATATCTGTTTGTGCGCTACGCTTTCAGGCATAACTTTTAAATACAAATGATCCAGGGTGTGTCCGCCTATTTCCACCAATCCACTCTCTGCAATCTCCTTAATCTGATCCTTGGTCATAAATCCTTTCCTGCCTAAAAAATCATAGATAATAAACGCGGTCGCTTTCATCTGATATTTTCTTAATAAAGGAAACGCATCTGTATAAAAATCCTCATATCCGTCATCAAAGGTTAGAACAACTGTTTTGGCTGATGGAACAATTTTTCCACTGAGCATATCCGGGATATCCCGAACAAAATACGTGGAATAATTATTATTATGAAGATCTCTGAGTTCAGCCTCAAAAATTGCCGGATTTATATCCAATTTTATTCTGATAATATCCTTAATGTCTTTTACGTACTCAACATAGTGGTACATGATGACGGGAATCTTCATGGGCTTTGAAACCAGCGCCGCTTCCGCAGTAGAGGTCTTTACATCCTCAGGCACCTGAAACGATTTTTGATCGTAGTACGGACCTGTTACCATAGTTTTTTTCAGTTGACCGGCATGATACGTTTGGAACAGCCATATTCCTCCGGTAATCAACGCGATCAAGACCGTAGTCATTAAGACGCCTGTCAGAAACACCATCTTATGGCTAATATAACAGGATGTTTCATATTTGAGAACCATAGCTTTCATTTTAGCATAAATTCTACCCTACGGTACAAAAAATAGAGAACAGGTATGAATACAGAAAACCGCTCTGACACAGGGATAAAAACTCCAAAAAACGTGGAGGTACAGTGAGAGGATAAATATGCGGCAAATTAAAATTAGTACGAAATAAAAAGAGAATAATAATTTTTAATTTTTCACTTTTAATTTTTAATCTTTTTCTGCCACTCCTCCCTCGCTAGCCTCGATTGACGTCGTAAAAGATATAATTTACGACGTTATATGTCCTGTTTCTCTCCACGATATATATACCGTTTTTCCCTATCTTTGGTTTTTTGACATTTTAATGGATATCGCTTGTCGGAGAACCAGCCTGGGAAGTGCTCTTCTTTTATTTCATTCTCCATGACAAACTCGTCGTTCTTTTCTTATTTTCTGCTAATTGACGGTTTTTCATGTATGGATAACCACTTCTTCGGTATTCTCTTAGAAATGTAGTTGCGGATTAAATTTAGACTATTTATTAGCTCCAAATGTTAACTTTCGAAGCTGAATTACTGCAAAAGAGCTCGCACATCCATTCAAACATAGAGCTTGATCTTAGACTGCTAAATCAATCCATTTCATAATTTCTGAGGCTAAATATTTCCAGTACTTAAGTCGATGTTTTATGTGATTCAGAGCATAAAGGTATTTTATATATTCACCATGCCTTGTTTTTCACCTGTTATCCACATTTTTTCCTCAAGTCTCCGGTACCAGCTAGATATTAAAAACTATAGGATATATTCTTCACGTCCGTAACCTATAGTATTTATCGCCTTGGTGGACGTACTTTACCCTTTCCCCTCTCGCCCATCAGGTGTTGTGT
>CAZBEJ010000016.1:7702-11099 GCA_964490915.1 uncultured Gammaproteobacteria bacterium | reverse complement strand
GAAACGCAGTTTTTATATTCCATCGAACTCTCTGGTTAACCCATTGCAAGCAACGTAATAACAAGAACGAATACCCAGACAATACTATATTCGCGTATGGTTTCCTTAAACAAGCGCTGATCTACGAAGTGATGGATTAAGCCGGTCAAGCTGTAGTAGGTCGTGGTAATAAATAATGCATATACCGAGGACTGTAGCGGTAAAAATGAAATAATTAATCCTGCTTGGAACAGCACCAATGCCACAAATACGGCATATTTACACACTTCCTTATCCAAATACTTCTTCAATCTGATTGTCCATAACAGCTGTATGCTAAACACCAACCCTATTACTCCGCAAACCAGGGCATTCACGATAAAATACTGCTGTAAAGAGAATACTATATTAAGGAAAAAAAACATGGTCAGCGCATGGTAAAAAAAATTCACTGAGAACGCCGCCCTGTATAACTGGAGGTTCTTCTCTACCCCGACATTGAAAATGTTGGAGCATAAAAAAGTCGCATAGATGGAAATACCGTATAACAATACAAACGGGAATCGAGTTATCCACCGTACCGGAAACAGGTAATAAAACAAATACCATGAGACCGTCACTGCCACCGGCATAAAGAATAACCCGAACCACCCCATTTTTTCCACGCCTTCCAAAAGGGAAAAATAAGTCAGTATATAGCTTAAAACGACAAGAATCGGAAGGAATATAAAAGCTTTGTCAAAGGAAAAGAAACTGGCTAAGAGCATGAAACCAACCAAGACAAACGTACTGATGGCAAATCGGAAGCGTTTTTCGATTTTACCGATTTTTTTCCTAATGGTTTGAAAAAATTTATGTATCATGAAGTGTTAGTCAAATATTGTTCCGGTATATCGGCATTGGTAAAAACCTTCTGAATTTCTTCATGGGCTTCCAACACGTTAACAAGAGAAATGATTCTTTTGCTTGTCTGTTCGTCCAAAACCGGGATAAGCGATATTGGTTTATAGTCTATCTCTGCCGTTTCATAGGTTAAACCCTGTGTATGATCTTTTATTCTACCGAGATTCTCGAATGGAATGTATACGGAAAAATGGGCGTCGTCTTCGTCGATATCAAATGCCTGCAGCGCTTCGGAAAAACGGATAACGCTGTCTTCATCAACTTTCTTTCGGTCAAATACCACGACGCCGCATTTGCGGAATAAATATGAAACAGAGCCTTGATTAGCCATTTTAGCCTCATATCGTTCAAGAATATTGCGCGTTTCAGCCAAGGTCCTATTTTGATTGTCAGTAGTTACTAAAATCATAAGCCCGACACCTGCGGGACCAAATGCTTCATAAGTGATTTCTTTCAACTGGGATCGGTCCGGACCGACTCCTTTTTCAATCGCACGCTGGATAGTGTATTTGGGCATATTTGATTGGCGTGCTTTTTCTATTGCTAAACGAAGTCTTACGTTATGATTCGGGTCTGTTATCCCTCCTCCTTCAACCACTGCAAGTGTGATTACCCGTGAAAATTTTGAGAATACATTTCCGCGCACGAGATCATTAGCTTGTTTCTGGCGTTTAATATTTGCCCATTTTGAATGTCCTGACATAGATATAATTATACTTGACTTTCTAAATATTTCCCATATACTGGTACATAATCTATGGATAACATCCAACAACTAGAACAGTTGGCAATAAATGCGGCAATTAAAACCCAATGGAAAATAGCAATCAATTTCAATAAAAAAATTCTCCAGATTGACAAACGTAATGTAGATGGATATTTACGCCTCGCCTATGCACTGCTTCAGTCAAACAGTATCCCCGAAGCAAAAAAACAATACAAAAAAGCCCTGAAACTCCAACCGGGTAATCAGGCAATATTGGACAGCCTTGAACGGATCAAAGTACTCGAATCCAAAAAATCGAAAGTACGGATTACCAGGAATTTGACCTTGAATCCCAATATTTTTCTCGAGACGCCCGGCAAGACAAAAACTATAACCGTAGTTAACCCTGGACAAAAAAATGTTTTGGCGTCTCTTTCCATCGGACAACGTATCAATCTCATACCAAAAAAACGGAGAATTGAGGTCCGTGCAGATTCTAAAGAATATATCGGTTCCCTGCCCGATGACATTTCAAAACGATTGACGATTCTTATCAAAGCGGGTAGCGTCTTTTCCGCCCTGATCAAAGAGGCGAGCTTAAATAAAGTAGTCGTGTTTGTCCATGAAGAAAAAAAAGGTAAAAAAGTCATGAGGTACACCTCGTTTCCAACCAATATGCAAAATAAACTGGAAGAAATTGGTCAATCACAAGGGGATGTCTCAAAAGAAGAAGACTCTGAAGAACATTCCGAAGGCGATCTCGAACATCTTGCGGAAGCTTTAGCCAACGAAGAAAAGGAATATATTCCAATAGATTCTGAAGATAATGACAACGACAATGAAGAGTAATGCCTATTTATAGTGTACTACTTTGTTCTTTAAAAAAACGATTGTCCCTTTCACTTTTTTCGCATTCAGCATACGTTGCAGCTCCTCAGGCAAATGAAAATCCCTCATTGAGCGCAAAGCAAGCAATATTGATGCGAGAAATATGACAACAAAAGTTAGAATAAGCATATTAGTTTATATTCCATTCCTTTTCCAAACTTCCCAATGTTATAATTATATCAGAAATATCGGTCGCTCCTTTTTCCAGATTACAGTGAAAATCCCTGAGCAAATCTTGTACCGTACGGGTATTTTTTTCATCGTCCCTGCTGTAAGTGACAATACAGTGTTTTGGCGAATTCGTTGTCTGACTAATATCAACTACTTGAATCCCCTGTCCTTCCAACACATCACTCATAAGGAGTGCGGTTGAATAGCTTTTTGTGTATAAAATTTGAACATAAAGCTTCTCATTTCTATAGGTCTTTTTATAAAAATATCCCTGATAATGTTTGAAAAACTCGTTTCTATCAAAGATCGCTTCGGAACTTTCTTTTTTTAAATAATTAGTCGGTACTCTTGTATATTGAATCCCCTGTTGTTTTATAAAATATAACACTATGAATAACCTGTCGAGGAGGTTTGCGTTTGAATCGTCCAAAAAAATTTCTTTCCAAGAAGGCTGTCGGATGGAGACAGATTGTTGCGTCGCATAATAAATGTCAGAACTGGATGGATAAAAATATAAATCTATAAAGGTTGACATTGAAGCACTAAAAGCTTTTTGTATGAGCCTCGGGTCTTTTTCAAGCATTGCAAGCTTGCCCAAGGCGCCCACGCGGTAGTATTGGTATCCGCCGGGAACCAAAACTTCCATATTGGTTGGAAATTCGGCATAATAATCTGCGTCTCCAAAGCCGAACGAGTAAAACGTTGTCTTAGACGAATAAAACACCAGAGTAAGACGGTCTGTTTTATGCA
>CAZBEJ010000016.1:0-7602 GCA_964490915.1 uncultured Gammaproteobacteria bacterium | reverse complement strand
ATGGTTTTGTTTTTTCCTATCATGATTTTCGTTTATAAAGTTCATAAGGTTCATACAGTATTGGGAATTTTTCTTTATGAACATTAAAAACTTTACTAACTTTATAAACTTGTTATCAAAGCCCGTGTTCAATCTTCAGACGGCGGATTTTATTGACAATATCATCTTTATTTAGTTTATGCAAAAAATAGATCTTTCTGATGATGGAAAGGGATGCTTCAAACTCCGGCTGTACTACCACATGAACGCCGAGATCCTTCAAGCGTTTCTGATCTCGCTCCCTATGTACTCTACTGATAATATATATTTTTGGATTGAGTTTTTTGGCATTGAGGATGATTGCCTCCTGGGCATATTTCTCCGGTAGCGCTACGATAATCATAACCGCCTTTTCCGCTTCGGCATAATCGAGAATGTCTATATCGCTCGGATCCCCGTAAATGATGTTCACTCCTTCTTTTTTCGCTTTCTCAACTGTCTGGAAATTGTAATCTACGGCAATAAACGGAATATTTGCCATCATCAAAGATTTGCCGATATAACTACCGATTCTTCCGTATCCACAGATGATGATATGGTTTCTTATCTGGAGTACGTCAATCGGTGACTGATTCCTGTCTATCCGGTAGGTGATGAAATTTTCAACGAATCCTAAGTATTTTTTGATGAAACTTCTGATGGAGCGGTATAATATATCTTTATTTTTGATGAAAATAGGGGTCAAAACCAAGGTAAGCAGTACCGTTGCCATAACAAACTGATACGTATGTGCCGATACGACCCCATTGAAAAAAGCCGATGACATCAGGATAAACGCATCTTCGTCTATCTGGAATAAATACATGCTTAAACTGAACGATGTGCGCGAATGGAACCGCATAGCCAGAAATATAATCAGTATGATTACTGCTTTGAGAAGTACCACTAAAATCGTAAAAATAAGAATTTGCGGTATGGAAGGGATAATAAGAGGTAATTTTATGCTGGTGCCAATATACACGAAAAAAATAACCGCTAAAAGATCACGTAAGGGCCTAACCTCTGAAAATATATGGTAATGCTCCAAAGTCTGTGCCAAAAGTACTCCTGCCACAAATATGCCGATCAAAATGGGGACTTTTACATATAAGGAAAGCAGTGTTATAAAAAAGATAAACAGAATGATGAACAAATTCAACAGTTCGCGCGAAGATCTTGCTATCCGGTTGAATATTACGGGAACGGTCTTTTTGCCCAGGTAAAACAGAAGCGCAATGATAATTAAGGACTCGAGAATCCCTTTGCCTATGCCCAGCATCATGGGGAAAAACGCCAGGGTCTTGTTGGTGATGGACGTAAAAATAATCAGATACGGAATGAACGCAATATCCTGGTAAATCAGGATACCCATGGTCAGTTCACCCAAAAACGAATTCTCCTCTCCCCTATCCTGGATGATTTTTGCAACCAGTGTCGTCGAAGACGATGAAAGCGCCAAACCAATTAAAAATGACTCCAGTACAGAGAATTTAAAAATAATACTGATAAAAATTACGCCTATAGCAGATAAAACCAGTTGAAGCGTTCCGCCGAGGATAATATATTTTTTTAACGCTATCAGACGGGCAAAGTTTATCTCCAACCCAACGGTAAAAAGCAGCAGGATAATACCGAAGTACGCAAATGCGTTGATTGCCTGTAGAGAGCTCGTTTGCGTAAATAGATTGCCGACGAACAGGCCGCCAACAATATATCCGACGATTGAACTCACTCTGAACTTACGGGCTAAAGCAGCAAAAAAAAAAGGAAAAAGCAGAAACAGAAAAAAGTTCATGATGAGAGAAATAGGGATATCAGACATACATATGAGTATACCTGAAGATTAGACCATAGATAGCAGGAAATTGAAGATAGGTATCGATGATAGAAATTAGATGCTTCGCTCTATCCTCAACCGTCTCATTCACTTCCTCAGTTTCTTCTCGCAATCAATGCAGAAACGCGCTTCGGGTATCAAGCCCAGTCTGGCTAACGGAATAGCTTTTCCGCATCTTTCACACATTCCGTATGCGTTTTTGTATATTTTCTTCAAAGCCGTCTCTATATCGACAAGCCGTTTATTCAGATCTTTGATTTCCGCCTCAATAGTCTCGTGGCCAACTTGTTCGCGCACATCGGTATCAACAGCTGCATTGTCCGAAGCATGGTCGGGATCCGAGAACGGATCATCTAATTTCAACGAATCAATCTGTTTTAGAATCTTTCCTCTCTCCCTCTCCAATTTTGTTTTTTTGTCTGCGGTGAATGACTTTGATGGTTTTTTGTCCATATCCGGTTATTAAATTATTAATCAACCCCAATTTTGAACCGATAGAGCTCTTAAAATAATAAAGGAAATACAGGCTTGATGTCAAGAGTAATACGATTGAAATAATCCAATTAAACCTGAAACCATAGAAGTATAAAGGATTTATCTTGATTTTGTCAAATACAAAGTTATCCAGGCTAAAAGCCCACACGAAAAAAGCGACTAAAAATCCGTTTCTCAACACATCCCTGCGAATTTCAAAAAGCATCTTGTATGACCAATATGCGACAAAGAAGAAAAAAAGCGATTCATACAATGCGGTCAAATGGCGCCCACCATCAAATCCGACGTAATGAACCGCCAAAAACATTTTGGTTTTCGTGCCCACCTCGGCACCGGCGAAAAAACTCCCCAATTTTCCCAATCCCAAGGCAAGAAATAACGGACTGATACAATAATCCAACGTATCGACAATCTTTATTTTTTTTAAATATAAATAGAATATAGCAATAATAAAACCACCCACTATTGACCCGAATAAAGAAATACCCGGATACCCGTTTATGAGAATGAATTTGCCCAGACTCAGACCAAAGGATTTGAAATTCAGCAATACATAGGTCAGGCGGCCGAAAAACAACGCTCCCAGCAAAGACAAAAATAAGCCGTCAAATATCTCTTCTTCTTTGTGCTGGGTAAGTCGTATGTTTTTCCAGAGTAAAAAACTTCCCCAAAAAAAAGCCAGTACGAGGAAAACACCAAATGTGTAAATTTTTACAACTTTAAGATCTAGCAATACAGGAAGCATAGATAAATTCGAATGGTTTCATTGTTTCATTGTTCGATTGATATTATCAACAATGGAACCATATAACAATGTAATAACTTTCATTATAATTAATCGTATGCTTAAAATCAATCAAAAACTGAATAAAAAGCTCGCCGTTATTATATTTTTTGCCTTTGCTATTCGCATCTTCGGGATAAATTGGGATCAGGGGTTATATCTTCACCCCGATGAACGCATGATCCTTATGGTGGCAAACACCATACGTTTTTTTAATAGCCTTAATCCTCAATTTTTCAGTTATGGTTCGTTGCCCGTTTATCTGGTAAAAGGAATATCTCAACTTATCGACTTTTTTTTCTCTACGCACTGGTCAAATTATGGACAAATGCTCTATGTCGGCAGGGTGCTATCGATAATCTTTGATTGTACTACAATCTTTTTCATCTACCGTATTGCCCAGTTCATCTGGAAGCGGGAGAACCTATCGCTATTAGCCGCTTTTATCTATACAATTACTTTTTTCGCCATCCAGAATTCGCATTTTTATACTGTGGATACACTCTTTACCACATTAACCACATTACTTCTGTATGTGATGCTTAAATATATAACGGTATCATCTAGACAACGGCCGTTCCAAAGATACGCATATCTTATACTTATTGGGGCGACTTTTTCTGCTCTTTTTACGACGAAATTTACCGCCATTGTTTTTTATCCGATCATCTTATCTTTATTTATTTTAACAATGGAGCAATGGAACTACCGAATTATTGCTTTTATAATTTTTCATTTTTCATTTTTAGTTTTTAGTTTTGTATTTATGCCTTATATGTTCCTCGACTTCGGTAAATTTTATCAGGACATTCATCTGCAGCTTACGATGGGTAGGAATCCGTATGTATTCCCGTATACCTTGCAGTTTGTCGGAACACTTCCGTATCTTCATTATCTGAAAAATATTGTATTGTGGGGGCTGGGTCCGTTCCTATCTTTACTCGGCTTGTGCGGTATCACGCTTATCGTAAAAAACGGCTTAAAAACTAAAGCTCTCGTCTTGTTTTCAGGGTTTTATATACTGTACGGTCTCGTTGTCGGAGCGAGTGCGGTAAAATTCATGCGGTACATGCTGCCTGTATATCCTTTTTTTGCGATCACTGCCGGTTACTGCCTATACTGGCTATATCAGCTGAAAAATAGATATGCTCATATTCTTTTTTGGACCGTGCTTATTTCCTCATGCGTATGGACAGCTATGTTCCTGAACATCTATACACAGCAACATACCCGTATTAACGCAAGCAACTGGATGGATAAGAATATCCCGCTCGGATCGACTATTGCCGTTGAATACTGGGACGACTATCTTCCGCTCTATAATCCCAATAGATATACATTTAATGTCTTGCATATGTACGATAATCCTGATGATGAACAAAAATGGCAGATTATCAACAACCAGCTGAAGCATTCCGATTATCTGGTTATTGCCTCAAATCGAGTATATGCACCAATCCAGAAATTATCCAACTGTGCAAAGTATGACATATGTTTTCCTATTGCCAGCACGTATTATGACCTTCTATTCAATAATAAATACGGTTACCAACTGATCAAGCAATTCGCCGTATACCCGTTTCTTCAACTCGGTCCTTGGAAACTGCAGATCAATGATCAAAGCGCTGAAGAGAGCTTTACCGTCTATGACCACCCTAAAATATTCATTTTTAAGAAAAATGATTTGAAATTCTAGAGCATTTTCTTAAATACTCCCAGTATCCCTTGTTTCCAACCAACCGTATGAGTTACACCTGTCGGGCGGGATTTCACATCCTTATAGTGTTCCTCGTACCAGCGGTATGATCTGATCAAAGCGTCTGCATTCGAATATTTGGGTTTCCATTTCAAAGTTGATGTCAAATGATCGATAGAAACAAAGGAATCCTTATCTGCGGTATCGTAAACCCATTGATAAAGCGGTGAAAGCTTAAGTTTTTCAAATAACCGTAATGCTTTTCTGATCAACCATGCGGGAGTAGGCTGTATGGCGGAACCGGATTTCGCGTAATCAAACAGTTCCTGCAGATCTTTCCTGACTGTTTTATATTTTAGCGCTCCGATGTTAAAAGTGTCATTGGATTTTTTCTTGTCTTTCAGGGTTATCAGTCTAACAATCGCATCAGTCAAATCCTCCACGTCAAGCAGTTGGTATCGGTTGTTTCCTGATCCCAAAACGGGGATCCTCTTGCCGTCATTGACCCAATCAAAAAGAATTTCGAAAACACCCAAACGATGGGTTCCGACAAATGTCTTGGGCCGGATAATCGTGATCAATAGTCCTTTTTTTCTGTATTCCATACACAGATTTTCAGAGTCAATCTTGCTCTGTCCATACGGCCCTACTCCTACTAAAGGATCGTTTTCAAAAATCGGATGTTTCTTCGGAACTCCATACACTGCGGTCGACGAAATATACACGACTTGTTTGACGCGATTGCGCTTTGCAGCCTCAAGAATATTTTTTGTTCCCCCGACATTGGTATCATGTATTTCCTTGGCCGTACAAAGCGGCAAAGCACCGGCGGCGTGGATGATGACATCTGCATTTTCTATTACGTGCAGCATCGATCTGAAGTTGCGCACGTCCGCACGGACGAACATACAACCTTTGGGATATTCTTGCTTCCTGAAATCCGCTATGTCAATTAGTATAACCTTATATTTTTTTTTGGAAAAATACAGTGCGCAATGCAGTCCAAAAAATCCCGCTCCGCCGGTTATAAGTATTTTCATAGGATTTTATGATATCATATCTGATTAGCTAAATGATAAATTTGTTATTTTTAATGCATGTCAACAAAAATATTAAAGGTCGGTTTCGATCTTGACGGCGTGATTTTGTATAACCCTATCCGCATTTTCAGACCGATTGTTGCTTCAATCAAACCCTGGATATTCGGTAAGAAAAAAGGCGCTTTTTTTTATTTTCCCGATACAATACTGGAACAGCATCTATGGAAATTAATCCATCTCACCAGTTTTACTGCCGCATCGGGCTTAAAAGAAATTAAGCATTTGGTCACGCAAAAAAAAATACAGGCTTATATCATTACTTCCCGGTACAGCTTTTTAAAGGATGAATTCGACATGTGGATAAAAAAAATACGTGCAAAAAAATATTTTGCTGGTTGTTTTTATAATAAAACCAATATGCAGCCGAACAGTTTTAAAAAACACATGATTTTGAAACTCGGACTGGATGTATTTGTCGAAGACAACTGGGGAGTCATAAAAAAACTCAATGGTGACCTTACGGATACAAAAATATTCTGGATTTCAAATATATTCGACAAAAGGATTGAGTATGAATACAAATTCCGGAACCTGAAGGAAGTTGCTCTTAAATTGAAGAATCTTACCGAAGCATAAAATTATTTACTCGTTACCCTTTTGTGGGCGCTTCGGAGCGGCCAGAGAATATCAAAAATATTTCTCCCTTCTTGCCTGATAACTTCGGGTTTCCCTTTTTTCGGGAATAACGATAAAACGATCTCAAAGAGATTTCCTTGCTTCTCTTCTTTGATAAAAATCTTTGCTTTTGCGACGTTCGGGGATTGGCGGACCATTCTCGAAAAGTGCGTAAAAAAACCGCCGAATATTTGGCGGTTGCGTTTTGAAAGGTTTTTGCTGACAACCTCAATCTGCTTCTCTTGACCCTTCTGCATAAAGAAGCGGAGAAGGTCTTTAGTGGTAATGATCGCAGTCGGACAACGCTTATCGTTGATTATGACTACGCTTCCAATATGCTTGTCAAGAATCAATTGAATTACCTCACGCAACGTGTGGTTGGCAGCGAGTGTTAAAACATAGGACTTCGAAAAATCCTTTACTTTTTGATGGTGAAACATTGTTTTCGTTCCTTCGTGATGCTCTCCCCTGCCCTGTGAGATTTTCGGGGCGACCAGATAGGAAATGAGATCGTAATAACTGAGCAACCCTTTTAATCTGTTGTGCGAATTCGTGACTACCAGTTTAGAATATTTCGTTAATTTAAACATATTGATTGCGGTTGCGACCGAATCATTCTCGTCTACAGTACCAAGCTGCGTTTTCTTGGTTTTTAACGCTTCTGAAATCGGCGTGTGAAATAGGGGAAGATTTTGAATTTCACGAAGCAGATCCCGCGCGGAAATAATACCGAGGAACTTGTCTTCCTTGTTAAATACCGGGAGGTAATGAACTTTTGATTGAATAAACAAATCGGCAATTTTTGCCGGGGTATAATCAATACGAACTCTCGGCATATGATATACGCAGTGTTCAACCTTCGCGTTACTGGGGTAGGAAGATTTTATAAGACAATAATACGGATTGATTATGCCGAGCAGTTTCTTTTCCTCATCAAAAATAAATGCCGCATCGTGGGACGTTGACAACTTTGACAACGCTCTAGCCAAATTCTCCTGCGGTTCGACAGTGATTATCTTACTGGTGTTCAGAATATCCTGTATAGACATTAGCCTAT
>CAZBEJ010000015.1:0-13685 GCA_964490915.1 uncultured Gammaproteobacteria bacterium | reverse complement strand
CATACTGAATATTCGCTTCTTGATGGCATGTGCCGAATAGAAGACGTGATCGAGCGCGCCAAAGAACTCAATATGCCGGCCTTGGCAATAACGGATCATGGCGCTTTGTATGGGGCATTTAAGTTTTATATCAAGGCGAAGGAATTAGGAATGAAACCAATAATAGGCGTTGAAGCCTATAAGGCAAAACATTCCAGATTTGACAAACAGCCCGGGTTGGAGCGCGACCAGCATCATCTTACGTTACTCGCCAAAAATCTCACGGGATATAAAAACCTGCTTAAGCTGGTAACCGTTGCACATCTTGAAGGTTTCTATTATAAGCCAAGAATTGATTTCGAAATCCTGGAAAAATATCACGAGGGAGTCATTGCGCTGTCAGGTTGTCTGCAAGGAGAAATACCATCTTTGATCATGGATAACCAACTGAATGATGCGGAGAATATACTGAAAAAATATTTGGATATCTTTGACAGGGATTTCTATCTTGAAATTCAAAGACATCCGAATATTCAGGAGCTCGAATCGCTAAATGGAGAGTTGCTTAAACTATCGCGAAAACACGGAGTCCCGATTGCCGCAACCAACGATGTTCACTATATCGATCCGGACGACGCATACGCGCAGGAAATAATGCTTTGTATTCAAACCCAACGCACGATTCTGGAAAAAAAAAGACCAATATCAATGCTGGATCATCCTGATTATTACTTCAAGTCACCTGACGAGATGAAAGGTCAATTCATCGATTTGCCCGAGGCTATCGAGAACACGCTAATGATAGCTGAACAATGTAATCTTGATCTTCCGTATGGTAAATGGATTTTGCCGAAATACGAAACGCCCAATAATGAACCAATCGAACAATATCTGCGGAAATTAGTGCGTGACAGATTGGATCGGATTAACCCCGTAACCGCTGGTTTACATACAGAATATTCTGGCTACGGGGTGAATAAATATGGAGACGACATGCTGAAGAAACGCATTGATTATGAGCTGGAAATTATCATCAATAAGGGATATGCGACCTATTTTCTGATTGTCCAGGATTTTGTCAACTGGGCAAAAAAAAATAATATCGGGGTAGGGCCGGGTAGGGGATCGGTCGCCGGATCGCTGGTTGCGTATATCCTGGGAATTACCGATATCAATCCATTGGATTACAATCTGCCGTTTGAACGGTTTTTGAATCCGGAGCGTCCGACTCCGCCTGATATCGATATTGATTTTGCGGATATACGACGTGATGAGGTGTTGCGGTATGTTACCAAAAAATATGGTGAGTCTAAAGTGGCGCAGATCATTACGTTCGGAACAATGGAAGCCCGGTTAGCCGTGCGAGACGTTACGCGCGCCTTGGGTATGTCATATGCACAAGGAGACCGGCTTGCAAAAATGATACCGTTGGGGAAACAGGGATTTTCCATGACCATTGCACAGGCTTTGGAGGAGTCGACGCAGCTTAAGTTTGCCTACCAGACTGAAGCAGATACAAAAAAAGTGCTGGACGTGGCGAGAAAAATTGAAGGACTTCCCCGGCATGCTTCCGTTCACGCGGCAGGTGTGGTTATCGCTGATAAGGATTTGACAGAGTATGTTCCGTTACAGCGGGAATCCAAAGAAGGACACATAATTACGCAGTACGATATGTATTGTTTGGACCTGAATGCTGTATCGAACAAAAAAGCAGTGGGTCTGTTGAAAGTGGATTTTCTCGGACTTAGAAATCTAACGATCATCGAAAAAGCCCTGCAATTTGTCTATGATAGCTCTAAAAAAAAGATCGATATTCATTATATTCCTCTTGACGACAAAAAAACCTATGATTTAATATCCAGTGCGTATAACATCGGCGTATTCCAGCTAGAGTCCGCGGGTATGCGGCATTTGGCAAAAGAACTAAAACCTTCGAAAATGTCCGACATTGTTGCCATGGTCGCTTTATATCGGCCTGGACCAATGGATCTTATTCCGTTGTTTCTTGAAGGCAAAAAGAATCTGAAAAAAATAAAATACCTACACCCCGATCTTAAACCGATCCTCGAGGAAACATATGGCATTTTGGTGTATCAGGAACAGGTTATGGAAATTGCGCATTCCCTGGCTGGTTATACCATGAGTGAAGCAGACGCGTTCCGTATGGCAATGGGAAAAAAGAAAAAGTCATTGATGGAAAAGGAAAAAATAAAATTTATCCAAGGCTGCGTCAAAAAAGGGTATAAAAAAAATCTTGCGGAAAATATATTCAGCTTTATGGAAAAATTTGCCGCATATGGGTTCAATAAACCGCATTCGGCATCATATGGTTTAATTGCCTATTGGACTGCATATATTAAAGCGAACTATCCGGTCGAGTTCATGACCGCGTTATTATCGGCGGAGTTACAAGGTGTTGCCGGTCCTCAACGCGAAATCAAGATGTCACAGGCTATTGAGGAATGCAGGCGTATGGAACTATCAGTCTTGCCGCCGGACATCAACAAATCAACCCACAGTTTTTCAATGGAGTCCAATTCCATACGTTTCGGGTTATCTGCCATTAAAAACGTCGGAGACAGCGCAATAGAATCCATTATCAGTGCACGTTCATCCGGCGACTTTAAGAGCTTCAAGGACTTCCTTCTCAGAGTCGATTTGAGAAAAGTGAACAAAAAAACGGTTGAAAGCCTGATAAAAGCATCCGCTTTCAGCCAATTTGCCAATAAAGCAACGCTGTTGACCTATTATCCCGAAGCAGTCAAAGATATCCAATTGCAAAAAGTAAAAACTGAAAAAGGCCAATTCGATCTATTCGATACACAAATTTCTCCCGCCCAGGCGGCGGTCGATACTTTTAAAAGAATACCTGAATTTTCAGAAGACGAACTTTATACCATGGAACGCGACGTCATAGGATTCCTTATAGGAAAGAATCCATTGCTTAAATACATGGCTCTGATCCAAAAAAAAGCAACCAAACGGATTGGAGAAGTTACTTCTGAAGATGTGAATAAGGATCTGGTATTGGCAGGGTTGATAAGCGGCAAAAAAATTTTGAAAACAAAAAGAGATAGCAGCGAAATGGCTGTTATTCATGTCTTTGACGAAACAGGGAGCATCGAGGTCGTTATATTCCCAAAAACATATGCTAAATTAAAGCGCATAATTGCAATCAATAAAATTTTACTCTTTAAAGGAAAGCTAGCGGACCGGGAAGGTCGTATAAATATACTGATGGAAAACGCCATAGATCTTGAAACCGTAAACCTTGTGCCCTAGGAGCTAACGTCGACCATTTTGGTACAGGGTAAATTATGATTGACGATTAATCTAAAACCTGATACAATGAAAGCGAAATCGTATTTCAGCATTACCGAGGAAGGAAAATTAAAACAAACCAAGATTATAAATAAAAGGAAGAATTCCTTAGGTATTGATATGAATGTGCTGAATGTAGGATTTTATTTATTGACTCCGATATTGATCGGGGTTTTTTTGGGTTTATTCATCGATTCGAAATTCCACACACAATCCTACGGTGTTGTCGGTGGAATTTTACTCGGTAGTGTTGCAAGCTTTTATAATTTATTTACCATAATACAGAGCAATGCCTCTCATCAGCATTAAGGCCGAACCGGTTTTTCACCTGTTGGGATTTCCTGTAAACAACTCATTAATAACAGCTCTCATAGGTCTCTCACTGTTTTTGATAATAGCAATCTATTTTAACGCGCAATCCAAGAAAACACAAAAAGGGAGATTTTATTATCTCATCAAGTTTTTCGTCAAATCCATTTATAATCTCTTTTATTCCGTATTCAAGGAAAAAACATACATTTTTTTTCCCGTGTTGTTTACGTTTTTTATTTATATCCTTATTCAAAACTGGTTCGAGCTTATTCCCGGCGTCGGAAGTATTCTTATTAAAACTCATGAAGCCGGCAAAACAGTCATGGTACCAATATTGCGCGGTAATAGCACAGATTTGAACTCGACTATAAGTTTGGCTTTAATATCTTTTTTCCTCATCCAATATTATTCGATCAAATTCCTTGGTATCAAAGGGTTTCTGAGGCGGTTTATCAAACTTGCAAACCCAATTATGTTTTTTATAGGTATACTGGATATCATTTCCGAGATATCAAAAATAATTTCATTTGCTTTTCGTTTGTTCGGTAATATGTTCGCTGGTGAAGTATTATTGCTTATAACCGCATTTCTTGTTCCCATACTCGGATCTTTTCCGTTCTGGGGGCTGGAATTATTCGTCGGATTTATCCAGGCATTGGTGTTTTCCATGCTAACGGCTGTTTTCATTTCAGGTGCAATCGAAGAACACCATTAATTAATAGTTTAGACTTGAAAGGCGGTGAGATACATTATGTCTCCGGAAACGATGAAATTATTGGCAACGGCAGTAGCAATCGGATTCGGTGCGATCGGACCGGGTATCGGTATTGGCATTATCGGAGGTAAGGCAGTAGAGGCTTTAGGAAGAAACCCGGATGCGGAATCGTCAATCCGAACAACCATGATTCTGGCATTAGCATTCGCAGAAGCTATCGCAATTTACGCATTGGTCGTCGCATTGATACTTAAATTTACATAATCGCATAATAAAACGTATGGAACAACTTGGCATCGATCCAAAACAATTAGTTGCTCAGATAATTAATTTCCTTGTGTTTTTCTTTGTCGTCAAGCGGTTTATCGTTAAACCGTTCAATATGTTCCTTGACAATGAAGAACGCCAGGAGAAAGATAAAGTTGACGCACTGGCAAAGGCGAAAGAACTGGAAAAGGATCTGATAAATCAAGAAAAAAAGATCAAAGAGAAGTCCAGAAAGGAAATGACCGTATTGTTGGAGCAGGCTAAAAAGGACGCCCTGAGCTTAAGAGCAGATATGATAAAACAGGCTCAGAAAGATGCGGATGACATAAAGATCCGTATGCAAAAGGAACTTGATGAGGAGAAAGCCGCGATGTACAAAGATGTCAAAGATCAGGTAAGCTCCCTCAGCATATATATGGTTCAGGAAGGATTAAGGGATTCCCTTGATGTTGAAGCTAAAAAACGAATCACGGACCGGATCCTGAAAAATATTGACAAGGCAAAAGTTATGGAAAATTAATTTTAATCTATGAGAATAAACCCAAAACTCAAGGAGGATCTAAAAAAATATTTATCGGCCAAAATACAGTCTAACCGTAATAAGGTCGTTGTCTATTCGAGTATCACCCTTAGTAACGAGGAAAAGCAACTCCTCGCCAGGAAGCTGTCGGATATATCGTTTGGTTCTGCCGAATACCGTATAGACGATTCGCTTATCGCCGGGGTTAAAATAGCCGCGGGATCTAAAATTATCGATTTGTCACTCAAAGGTGCACTATTAAATTTCAAGGATATTATGTATGAAAGCGATTGAAGAGTATATAAAAACCCTGGAAAAGGAGCTGAAAAAATCTTCCATTAATGCAAACACGCAGGAAATAGGTGTGGTTACCGAGATAAAAGACGGTGTTGTTATTCTTGAGGGGTTGGACAATGTCGCATATGGTGAACTTATTACTTTTGATAATGATGTGGTTGGATTCGTTATCGATTTGACAGAAGATCAGGTTGGGTCGATTATTCTTGGAGATTATAGGTCAATTAAAGCCGGAAGCGAGGCAAAAGCACTGGGATATACACTTTCCGTTCCGGTATCAGAATCATTACTCGGTAGGGTTATTGATGCTTTGGGAAATCCCATTGACGGTCAGAAAAGTATTAAAGCCCAAAAACGATATCCGATTGAAAAAATCGCACCCGGCGTGGTGAAGCGTAAATCAGTCAGTGTGCCGTTGCAAACAGGTATAAAAGCAATAGATGCGCTTATTCCAATCGGACGAGGCCAGAGAGAGCTTATTATCGGAGATAGAGGAACCGGCAAAACCACCATAGCGGTTGACACGATCATTAATCAGAAATCGGAAAATATGATTTGCATATACTGCGGCATCGGTCAGAAAAACTCAAAAATCGCTGCACTGATCAATCTTCTGGCAAAACACTACGCGATGGATTATACGGTGGTCGTTTCCGCTTCCGCGTCAGATCCGGCCTCAATGCAGTACATTGCGCCGTATACCGCCTGTGCCATAGGTGAATATTTTATGGATCAAGGAAGGGACGTGTTGATCGTCTATGATGATTTGACTAAACATGCGTGGGCGTACCGTCAAATTTCACTTATTTTACGAAGACCAGCGGGTCGTGAAGCATATCCTGGTGATGTGTTTTATCTTCATTCCCGGCTACTTGAACGCGCGTGCAGATTGGATGAGAAATACGGCGGGGGCTCGTTAACCGCACTTCCCATCATTGAAACTCTGGAGGGAGACGTATCTGCGTATATTCCTACTAATGTTATATCTATTACAGACGGGCAGATCGTACTGGAGACAGATTTATTCAATGCAGACATCAGACCGGCCATCAATGTGGGACTTTCGGTTTCCCGCGTAGGAGGCGATGCGCAAACCAAAGCAATGAAACAGGTCGCCGGTAAACTAAAACTGGATCTTGCGCAGTACCATGCAATGGCAGCATTTTCCCAGTTTGAATCAGAGCTTGATGAAGCGACAAAAAAACTCTTAAATAGAGGTTCAAAAGTTACTCAAATTTTAAAACAGATAAAAAATGAGCCTTTGGGTTTGGGACTGGAAGTCGCCATTTTATGGGTGGCCACGAATGGTTACCTGGATACCCTGTCTCAGGCAGAAGTAGATATTTTCGAAAAGAAGTTTACCGACTCCATGCAACTAGGTGGCAAGAAATGGCTCACTAAAGTCGGGAAGAACAAGATATTGACAAAGGAAGATGAGGATGAATTGAAGAAATATGTCAAAGATAGTTTATAAAATTGTAATATGAATATCAGGCAGGCGCGAGACAAAATCAAATCAGTAACTAATGTAAGAAAAATAACCAAGGCTATGGAGTTGGTATCGGCTATTAAAATGAAAAAAGCACAGCAGATTGCAATAGATGGTAGACCTTATGAAGAGTATCTGACCGATATCATCAAGAAAATAGTAGCCAATATTGACCCGCAATACTCACGGCTATTATTGTCTAATCCCAAAGCAAGAGAACAAGAGCTTGTTATTGCTATTGCATCCAATAAAGGATTGTGCGGCACATTCAATATGAATTTGATTAACTTTATCATTCAGCGCACGAATTTAAAAAAAACAGACTTTTTCATCATCGGCAAAAAAGCCATGGAATTAAATAAATACGGCGGCGTCATAACCGCAGATTATTCCTCAAATACACCGTTGGTTAATGTTTCGGCAGTCTTTACCCAGGCAGTGACAACATTTCTTGCAGGTTCCTACATAAAAGTCAGCTTATACTACAACAAATTCATATCCACATTAAGAAATGAACCTACAAAAGAAGTTCTTATGCCAATAACATTAGAATTTCCGCAAACAGAAGAGCGAAAGGAATCCACATTAGAAACAAACAATGTAGAGTATTTGATAGAACCTAACCCCATGCAAATCATAGATCCTCTTTTGCACAGTTATATAGAACATAAAATATACAATGCAATTATTCAAACAGAAGCCGGTGAGCATTCGTCGCGAATGATTGCCATGAAAAATGCGACAGATAACGCCAATGATGTTATATATAATTTATCCTTGTTACGTAACAAACTGAGACAGGAAAAGATTACCAACGAGTTACTGGATATGGTAACGGCGAAGGAATCGGTTGAACAAAATTAATAATTATTCCAACAGATTATGGTCGAAGGAAAAATAATTTCAATCCGTGGAGTTGTCGTTGATATCGAATTTCCCGAAGATAAGACTCCTATGGTTTATGACGCAATAGTTGTCGAAGACAAAAAAATAGGTACGCTGACTTTTGAAGTTGAAGCGATTCTCGATCGCGGCATGGTAAGAACAGTTGCAATGGACAATGTTTTCGGTTTAAGAAGAGGAATGATAGCTGCGAATACGGGCAAGCCAATCACCGTGCCTGTGGGTCCGGAAACTCAGGGAAGGATTATCAATGTATTGGGTCAACCCATCGATGAAATCGGACCCATAAAAGCAAAACTGACGGCTTCGATCCATAACCCCGCGCCCGCTTTGGTTCAGCAGGCTGTAAAAGCGGAAATATTCGAAACAGGTATTAAGGTAATTGATCTTATTGCACCGTTTATCAAAGGAGGAAAAGTAGCTATTTTTGGTGGAGCCGGTGTCGGTAAGACCGTGCTTATTCAAGAGATGATTCATAATGTCGCAAAAGAGCATAACGGCGTATCGGTCTTTACCGGTGTTGGAGAACGAACCAGAGAGGGAAATGATTTATGGACTGAAATGAAAGAAACAAAAGTTCTAAACAACACCACTTTGGTGTTTGGTCAAATGAATGAACCGCCTGGCAACAGGCTGCGCGTTGCTTTGACCGGTGTTACGCAAGCTGAGTATTTCAGGGATAAGAAAAATATGGACGTGCTTTTATTTATTGATAATATATTCAGGTTTGCGCAGGCCGGAAGCGAAGTCTCAGCCCTTTTGGGAAGAATTCCATCGGCAGTAGGATATCAACCTACCCTTGCGTCAGAAATGGCAGCTCTGCAGGAACGAATAACTTCAACCAATAAGGGATCCATTACCTCGATTCAGGCAGTATATGTTCCGGCAGATGATTATACAGATCCTGCTCCTGTTGCTACGTTTGCACACCTTGACGCCTCAATTACCCTTGAGCGATCTCTGGCTGAGCAGGCGTTGTTTCCTGCCGTTGATCCATTGACGTCTTCGTCCCGCGCGCTTGATCCTGACATTGTCGGGGAGGAGCACTATAGGGTTGCGAGAGATGTCTTGAAAACCCTGCAGAGATACAAGGATTTGCAGGATATCATTGCAATTCTCGGTATGGAGGAACTTTCAGACGAGGACAAAACAGTTGTTACCCGAGCGAGAAAAATCCAACGGTTTCTTACCCAGCCGATGTTTGTTGCGGAACCGTTTACCGGCCGCGAAGGAAAATATGTAAGCGTCGAGGATACAGTAAAAGGATTCAAGGAAATCCTGGAAGGGAAGCACGATAGCAAATCGGAAACCGCTTTTTACATGAAAGGCGAAATTAGCGAAGTGAAGTAGTTCGTAAAGTTTGTTTAGATACTTTATAACCCTATAAACGTAATCCATGTCAGATTTTCATCTTAAAATCATAACACCGCGACGTATCGTACTGGACAAACAGGTTGAGTCGGTTACTGTACCCTCAAAAGATGGGGAACTTACTATTCTCAAACACCATGAGAATTTGTTTGCACTGCTGGTAGAGGGTATCGTTAAAATAAAAACAAAAAACAGTGAGGATTATATTGCCATTGGCGGCGGATATGTGGAAACAAACGGAGAAGAGACAGCTATATTAGTTAGCAAAACATACCATCAGGATGAAATCGACCGGCATGTAACTGAGAAGGCCATGGAAGATGCAAAGAAAATTCTTGCGCATTCAACCGATAGTACACAACGTAAGGAAGCAGCTTTAATTATCCGTAGATCAATAGTTCAGCTTAAACTTCTTAAGAAAAAAGCTCCGAGGCCGTTTTTACAAGGCAAGTGATTCAGTTATATTTGCAAATTTGATAAGATACATGATATGTCGTTGATTATTGTTGAGTCGCCAACCAAAGCGAGAACATTCAATAGATTGCTCAAAGGTAAAGACTATTTTGTTTTTGCAACAATGGGTCATTTTAGGGATTTGCCGAAGAATAAAATAGCAATAGACTATACAAAGGATTTCCAACCTGATTATGTGATCGCTAAAAATAAAGAGAAAGTAGTTGACCAGCTTCATAAACTTGCAAGCGAAAATACTGAAATAATTCTCGCCACTGATCCCGACCGAGAGGGTGAATCGATCGCATACCATGTTGCGTATATTCTGGGACTGGTGAAGGAAAGCTGGCCTGATTTCATCATGGATAATGAAAAAGTTAAACGCATAGTGTTTCACGAGATTACTTTTAGCGCGTTGAAAGAAGCATTGGATAACCCAACAACTCTTCGTATAGATCTGGTAAAAGCACAACAGGCAAGGCGAATTTTGGATCGTATCGTCGGATATGAACTGTCGCCGCTTCTTTGGAAAAAAATGGGTAAGAATTGGTTATCCGCAGGCCGGGTTCAAACAGCCGCTTTACGGCTTATTGTAGAGAGAGAACACGAGATTAAAAAATTCATGCTGGAGAAGTACTGTCAGATTTATGCGAGGTTTATGATTGATTCTATCAGTCTTCGCGCAAAACTGACTGCGAAGAATGCTGTTCCTTATGAAATTAAAACAAAAATCGCCTTGTTTGTCGGAGACTACACCTATGTCAAAACAAGCATCTCCAAAGAACAAGCAGTCTTGGTTCAAAACGACCTGGGATCCGATTCTTTTGCAATATCGGATATAAAGGAGGATATGCAAAACAGGTACCCTCCTCCGCCACTTACTACATCGCTATTACAGCAGGAGGCATTCCAGAGATATGGTTTCTCATCAAAAATGACCATGAAACTTGCTCAGGATCTGTACGAACAAGGTCTGATTACCTATCACAGAACCGATTCCTTCAATCTCTCGACGCAATTCGTTTTCAGAGCAAAGGAGTATATTTTAAAACGTTTCGGGGAAAACTATGTTCTTGACAAACCCCGTGGTTACCGAACAAAATCACGCATGGCACAGGAAGCTCATGAGGCAATACGGCCAACCAAACTGGAAAATGAACCCAAACGTGTACATAAATCAAAAAAAAGAAAAAAATCCTTTACCCAATACCACCAAAGGCTGTATGAGTTAGTTTTCAACAGGGCGGTATCAACACAGATGAAGGAGGCTCAGCTCAAACATACCGCCTTGACTATTATCTCCCGGAAAGGATACGAATTCCAGACAGAGCACCAGCAGATTATTTTTGACGGATTTCTCAGTTTGCTCAATCCGGAGTATGTAAAAAATAATCTCGCCAGCTTAGCCGTAAACAGAAGCGCTAAACCGAATTATCAAAGCTCGGAGATAGAAGAACTGGATACTAAATCACCTCCTCGTTACAACGAAGCCACACTCATCAAAATTCTTGAGGAAAAAGGCATAGGGCGACCTTCAACATACGCTCCTATACTGAGTTTGATACAGGAGAAAAACTATGTAGAGAAAGATTACCGTTATTTTCTTCCTACAAAGCTGGGTGATGCCATTGCGGTATATCTTGCTAAAGCTTTTTCACAGGTTTTTGATCTAGATTTCACCGCACAAATGGAAGAAGGCTTGGATAAGGTTGCGGACGGCAACGAGAATTTTATCGCTTTGCTCAAACAGTTCTATCAACCTTTTCACGACGAACTTGAAGTTCGTAAAAGCGACAATGAAACAATTGACGTCGAAGAAGATATCAACGAAACGTGCCCCAAATGCGGATCGAACATGGTAATTCGGTATTCGCGGTTCGGCAAATTCATGGCTTGCAGCAATTACCCGACCTGTAAATATACGAAATCTTTTTTGAAGATTGTAAAAAATCGTAAATGTACGGAATGCGGCGGTGACGTCATAATCCGTTTTACCAAATCGAAGAAAAGATTCTACGGTTGTTCAAACTATCCCAAATGCACGTGGAGCAGTTGGAAACTGGAACATAATGGCACTTGATATTTTTAATTTATTGTTTATCATTAGTTAATGTCGAGGTTAAAATATATCTTCATTTCAGGCGGAGTAATATCGGGAATAGGAAAAGGAACTACGGCAGCTTCAATTGCACTTCTTCTCAAATCCGCAGGATACAGCATCACTCCAATAAAATTCGAAAATTACCTTAATATTGATGCGGGGACGATTAACCCCATAGAGCACGGTGATCCGTTTTTGTGTGAAGACGGCACAGAAGCGGATATGGATATAGGCACATACGAAAAATTTCTGGGCGAAAACATGGGCAAAGCCAACTTTGTCACAATGGGGCAGATTTATCAGGAAGTTATCGAACGGGAGAGGAGATTTGAGTATATGGGTGAGGATGTTGAAGCGATTCCTTATATAACAAACGAGATTATAGACCGGATCCATAAAGTCGCCCGTATTAATAACGCCGATATAGTTATTATCGAACTGGGTGGAACGGCAGGGGAGTATCAAAATATTTTTTACTATGAAGCTTCACGGATTCTGACTTTGAAGAATCCCGGCGATGTAATACATATCCACGTTAGTTATGTTCCGACTCCGAAGCATTTGGGCGAACCGAAGACTAAACCAACACAATTATCCGTCAGAACGCTTAATTCCATGGGCATACAGCCTGATTTCATCATTACAAGGTCTGAAAAATACCTTGACAAGCGCAGGCGTGAGCGTTTTGCATTATTTTGCAACATGCACGCCGATGATATCATTTCGAATCCCGATCTTGATTCGGTGTATGAGATTCCGATTGTTCTCCAGGAACAAAGCCTCGATATCAAGATTCAACAGAAGCTGGGTTTCAAACCCAGAAGAGCGGATTTGAAAAAATGGAAATCATTGATCGGGAAAATAAAAGCTCCGAAAAACCTATCTGTTACTATTGCCATAATCGGAAAATATTTTGGTACTGGAGATTATCAATTGCGCGATTCATACGCAGCATTATTCGATGCTATCGATCATGCCGGTTGGAGCAGCGGCATACGAATAGAAACCAAATGGATTGACGCGGAGAAGATTGAGAATACCGGAACGGATATTATTGGAACACCTGATGGCATTATTGTACCGATTGGATGGGGGGAACGCGGATCCGAAGGTATGATAGCTGCCGCAGGTTATGCAAGACGAAGGAAAATTCCCTATTTAGGTTTATGCTATGGTATGCAATTGGCAGTCGTCGCGTTTGCACGGGAGATTCTAGGATGGAAGGATGCGAATACTACGGAAAATGACCTTAAAACCAAACACCCGGTCATTCATCTGATACCGTCACAAAAAGAAAAGATGAAACGGAGAGCGTACGGTGGTACTATGCGATTAGGATCATGGGCCGCAAAAGTTTCCAAAAATACCATGGCGTTTGATATTTATAAAACCATGGATACGAGCGAACGTCACAGACATAGGTGGGAATTTAATGCCAAGTATCAAAAAGAATTTGAAGAAAAGGGACTTATTATCAGCGCCCGATCCATACTTGAAAACCTTATCGAAATTATAGAATTGCCCAAGGAAATGCATCCTTTCTATCTTGGTACTCAAGGTCATCCGGAGTATAAGAGTCGTCCGCTTATTCCTCATCCGATCTTTGAAGCATTCATAAACGCTTGTAAAACTCATAGCCAATTGATAAAATAAAGCTTATGGCAAACTCCTTTGTTCATCAGGATACGACATATAAAGTAGGTGATACGTTGAACATTGATTACAAAATCAAGGAAGGCGATAAAGAACGAATCCAGTCGTTTCAGGGTATATTATTGAGGGTTCAAGGCTCGAATACGGTCACCAAAATGATTACCGTCCGCAAAGTAAGCCATACGGGTATAGGTGTCGAAAGACTGTTTCCTCTCGCCTCTCGGTTCATCATGAAAATGGAAGTTGTTAAAAAATCAAATTATATGAAAGCAAAACTAAATTTCCTGCGTAATTTATCCGATCA
>CAZBEJ010000014.1:0-14856 GCA_964490915.1 uncultured Gammaproteobacteria bacterium | reverse complement strand
CATACAGATCGAATACGGGATATCCCAATTTAAATGAAAAATCGGGTGCGATGCGTGGCGGTATTTTCAACTGTTGCAGATTGAGTGTGAACTGTTGTATTCTGGCAGGCTGCGTTTCGTCGTGAAACGTAAACATTGAGTTTGAAAAAGGATTCAGATGCTTGCCATACAAAACAATCACCGCCAGAAGGATTATGAGAAAAATGACTTTCTTCACCATTTATATAGTATATCGTTATAGTGGGATCGAAGCAAACCGCAAAGGAGTTACAGAATATAATTTACGCACTTCAATTAATTGTAGTGAGTATCAATGGATTATATACAACAATACTGAAATCTTAGATGATTGGAAAAGAATATCAGGTTGATTATATAGGTGCGTATGGAAAATTTATTTTGTGAGTCTAAAAAAATAGATTGAAGATTGGTTTCCCGGATTGGGGTACTGTTTAATCAGTGTGATCGGCCAGTTGGATGGAAATGTCTGCGTATGAGAAAAGACCACGAATACATAACTGTCTTTGAGTTCTTGCTGGTTGTCGATAAGGTTTTGTTCGGTCAGAGGCCAGTATCCTTTTACCATCATGTTGTCGCCTTGGTTGATGAAGACCTCGAGTTGGTCTCCGATGACACCAAAATCGCCCTCTGCAATCAAAATAACCCGCTTTTCATGGGATTTTTTTCTTGCATAGTCCATGATGTCTTTCACACCCCATCCCGCGGTGATGCCGGTTATATACTGTCCCCGGTCAATTGCCGGAAACGGAATGTTTTTCTGGCTGAAAAGGATCGCATAGTCGTAATAAGCGACAGAAACAAGGGTAAGAATGACCAGCATGTACAGCAGACTGGATTTTTTTATTCGCGTAAACACATAAGCGAAAGTCACGACCAGAAGGGATGCAAAAAAATTCAAATAGCGCGGGTACAGAACCTTGCTGAAAAACGCAATCGCGACAAAGGGAAAGAAAAACCAGCAGAGGAGATATATACCGAGGTTGCGTTTATATATCAAAAGAAGGACCAGTCCTATAAGACCCCCCACAAACAGAAAAACTCCTGCTTCGGACATGATATAGTACGGAACTAAAGGAACATTACCTTTTACATACGCGAACGGTGTTTTGAAAAACTCACCGAATGTCATGACAAACGTCTTATTTTTTTCTTCGACAAAGTGAAGGAACGGCGAAAGTCTTTGTACGTTATAGATAAGAAGCGCAAGTCCCGAACTGATTGCAAAAAGCAGGATGAAATTGATCCATCGATGAATAAACTTTTTTACGTTTTTAGCAAAAAACAATACGGGTGCCAGAAACGAAAGACCAAGAAAAAGTCGCGCGGATGATTTGGTCAGAAGTGAAAATCCGGAAACAATCCCGAAGATAATGGCGGTATCCAGTCTGATAGTGTCTGCAAAGAGAACGGAAAAAAACAGCATCCAGATGAAACCCGCATTGACGCCGGAATCGCTCAAAGCCATACGGTCGTAAAACAGGAAATACGGCGTAAATACATATATGACGCTTCCCCAGAACGCCGCACGTTTTCCGTACAGATAAAATAGCAGGCAGTACATGCCGGTCAGACCTGCCAGGCCGGTTAGGACGGAGAACAGCCTGCCTGCCAAAAGCGCATTATTCGGAAATAGTTTTAGGAACGGGATTATACCCCAAGTTTGTAAAGGTTGTTTGCCGTCCGTGAGAGAGATGAATCTCCAACTCGCGTCATGCCAGGCAGTCTTTGCCCAGTGTATGTAAATTCCCTCGTCACCGAAGATAGGGAACGAATCAAGCTTGATGAGACGGGTTGCCAAAAATACCAGTACGATACCCGATAACAGAATTATGTCCCATGTGTTGAAATGTTTTCTGAACCATTTATATATTGCCGTGATATCAAACATGGTTATGGAATAAGAATTTTATATTTTAATAATATATTAACCCCCATAAGGATGCCGATTTGTTTATATGCAGGATTGCTTTGACAATCAAACCGATCGATGATTACTACTTTCCCTTTGAGATTTGTTTTTTTCAATACCGTCGAAGGACAGCTGTTTTCTACATAATAAATGTTGTCGGTATGATCGATGCGGGAATCAGGCCGGAATCTGCCGATGTATTTCGGGCTGAAATCTTTGTTATAAAACAAGTAGTACCATGACATAGCCGCTTGTGCCGGCAGGTAAATCCTGTCATAGTTCTTACTTTGTGCCCCGGCATAAAGAGCGATCTGTATCTGACCGTCATTTCTTTGTAATGAGCTGTATACGTCCATATTGTTTGCATACAAGTGCCAGAAATATACGATTTCCAGACAAAGCATAAATACCAAAATATATGAAAGAGAAATACGTCTGTATTTGATGAAAAAGGATTTATATAGTCCGTAGGCAGCGAGAATAATCAGAGGATAACTCATGAATAAACTCCTGTGTACGTTCGGCGACTCGACGACCGTCATGGCGGCTGGAAACGGCGCAAGAAAAAGAAGAAATACAAGCATGGCAAACAATTTAGTATCAATTTGCAGTTTGTTTTTTGTTTTGATTGGTAAAATCCCTATGAATAAAAATACGAGAAATGAGATATATAAAAGACCCTGTTCAGGAACATAATATCGTGAATTTCTCCAGCCATCAATGAACAGGAATACCGGCGAAAAATACGTTAGATATTGGGTAAGGAACTCCCTTCCGTAACCGGTCAGTTTGTTGTGGAATATGCGAGCGGCCAATGCGTGATTTGGACCCTCACTAAATATCAGTTCGTTGATTTTTATGGTAACGCCTGACACAGGACTGAATATCGAGGTTTGGACAAATCGACCTTTGCCCCAAACAGTAGTTCCGATATATGCGGTAAGACCGAAAAAGAAAATCGTTACCAATGCATATGTGATCAGATATTTTTTGTAGTTCTTGAACTCGGTTCGCAATTTTTTCAGGTCAAACAGGATAAAGAAGAAAACCAGCATGACTATTGGCGGATAAATCCTGAAGGGATGGTATATATCATACCCGATAAGGAATACGGCGGCGGAAAGAAGGAGAGGAATAATCTTGAATTTTTTCATTGAATAGATCAGTAGAACAAGGCCAAAAAGAAATATGGTTGATCCTTCGACTCCCTCGGTTGTTGAACGGGCAAGAACCCACTGCCAGGGCATAACTGCAGTAAACAGAGCGGAAATCAATGCGATTTTTTTGTTCTTGAATATCCAGAGAGCCAGAATATACATGGGGATAACGGCCAAAGCGCCTAAAAAAGTAGCCGGAAACCTCGTTGCAAACGCATTGACTCCGAATATGTATGTGGAAATGCCGGACAGGTATATCGGCAGAATAATATAATAATCGCCGAATTTATTGAAGTATAAAAGGGGCCATTTATTTCCGTAAATATCTTTGCCGTTTTGTATGATGAAACGTCCTATATATCCGCTTAACACCTCGTCTTCATGAAAGTCGGCAGGAAGAGAATTAAGGTGGTATGTTCTTATGAACAACGCAAACACGAAGATGAGTGCAAGTAAAATTACGTATCTATACTTCGACAAAAAGCTTTTCATAAAACAATCATAATTATACCAACAGCCTTATGCAAAAGCTATACGCGGGTCTATTGTTTATATATCGAAAAATCGCTGAATGTCTTTGATATTTTCAATGATTTGTCTGCAGACAAAAAGGGAAAATCCTGTGTATAGATCATGAAGCACCTGCCGGGTTTTATAGATTGAATATCGCGCTCCATTGAGCTGACGCTGTACACGAAGTTCACGTTTTCATCGGAATAATACACAATTGCAGGATGGTTTCCCCACCACTTCGAGGTGTGAATCAAAAGATTCATGCTTTGTAAGGTATCATGCGTGGTGCGTGTATCCTTATCAACGAGAACAGTGAGATCTTTGCAGTTGTTTTTCGCATAACGTGCGGCATAGTAACTTTCATCGTAGTTCGAGTACTGTGCGTCGAAAAACCTGTTATGTGAAATATTCTGATATACGACAAGCCCGGAAATAATCAATGTGAGTGCCATGAGCAGACGTGTTTGTTTTTTCAGATAAACCAGTATGTATACCGCAAGAAACGCGAACTGCGGAATCACCGGGTACAGATACCAGTTGATTTTTGTTTTGGTGAGATTCAGAAACAAAAACCAGGGAACGAAAAAAAGCAGCCTGCCAAACTCCATGATGTTTTTCTTTTTAAAGAATCTATAGCATGCAAGACAGATACCGATAAGGGATGCATAGTCAAATATGCCCAATTGGCTGAAAAGCAGGTCGATATAAAACGTGCGTTTGCCGAAATGGGACTCGATGGAGGACGTGACGCGTTTCAGCTGGCTGTCCAAAAACTGCGCCTGAATGAATGGGAATTTAAAACGGATAACCATGATGGCGAACCATGATGAAACGATCAATATCTGAGCAATAATTCCTATGATTTTATTTTTTTGCTGTTTGAACGTTTTTTGCTTTAATATAATCTGGCCAAATAAGATGCAGAGCATACCGAGCGCAGGATAAAAACCGAGCAATGACTTGCTCATGACTCCAATAACAAGGAAAAAAAAGCTAAACCAAAAGTTTTCGAAAAAAACCATATACCCCATCCATCCTATAAAAAGGAAGATGTCGACATTTAAAACTTGTGCTCTTTGGAGCATAATTGCGGTAAAACTACTTATGACTACCGTTAGTACAGCGATGAATTTATTTTTGGTCAGTTTGAAATAAAAAGCATAGATAAATATGAAAAGGATGACGGTCAAGGAGAGCGTAAATAAGCGCGTTGAGATTTCAGGCTTCACCGGTATGATTGACTCTACTATGCCGTAGGCAAGAGGTACGAGCGGCGGTTTATCCAGCCAGGCTTGTCCTTGCCATAAAGGGACGAGCGATTTCTGCTGGACCATTTCGCGTCCGACTTGAGCATAGATACTTTCATCCCAATCATAAAATGGCGTAGGATGAGCGATAAACTTATACGCGGTGATCGCAAAGAAGAACATGAGAAAAGCAACAATGAAATAGTGGGTTTTTGCGAGTTTGAAAAATGATTTCATTAGTTACATTTTAACACATTAGGACAGTGAATAATTACATCCAACGGTTTGCTAATTTCAAATGCGCGCGAAAAGACTTGTGTTTGGTAATAAAAATACGTACGAAGCTCATATGCGGATGAAAGCAGAATGAAAAAAACGATCACAATCGAAATAATTTTTTTCCTGGAAAGCAATTTCGATTTCATTGTATAAAAGAGCGGAAGTGTTGCAAAATAAGCGATTGATGGCAGTGAAGTGTAGGTACGGAGCATGCTTGGATTTTCCCATGGGTAGACCAGGATAGAGGGAATGATAGATAGGATGAAATACGAAAAGAAAAATACAGGGATGAATTTTTCTTTTGATTTCAGCGCAAATCCCAGTCCTGCAATTGTCAGTAATGCAAGTACGGGATTGAGTGCGGGTTTATACGGATAGTTATTTTTACCGTTGGGATCTCCTTTATAGACAAACATGGAAAAAGTCGACGCAATATTTTCACCTAAGTATGCTGCTTTTTGCTGAACGGATAGTTTGGGATTAGAGAGAAAAAACAGTTCGTCTACCCGTATATCCTTGTGTATAAAAAGATATGACTGCAAAGGGGTGATAAGCAGGATGAATGGAATGATAGCATACAGCAGGATTTTAGGATTCATTTCACGCATATGTTTTTTTACGGATAAATAAAGAAGCGTACCGAACGGCAACAGGAAAAAAATCCTCCCGGGCGTGTATGAGTTATAGGCGAATCCGGCAAACACACCGGTAAGTATCAGGTAAAATTTCTCCTTCGTCTTTATGTATGTGAAGAGAAAATATACGGAGAACAGTTCAAGAACCATGAGGAATACCGGTTCGAATGCGAACCGAGAGAAATCAATAAACCATCGGGATGTAGCAAGAATGAATGACGCAATAAATGCCACCATAGTATTTTTGGAAAAATTCCGCATGATCAGATAAAACAGTAATACACAAAATACGCCTGATACGGCAGAAGGAAGTCTTAATGCAAGCTGTGTTACGCCGAGGAGCTTGAACAAAAAAAGAATAATGTAAAAATAGAGGGTTGAATGTCCTGTTGCCATGGGACTATAGGGGATATACTGTTTGGCGTTAAGCGAAAGAGTCAATTTCGCAAACTCGGCTTCGTCGAACGCAAGATTATGAGGGAGATATGGAAATTGATAGAAAATAACGATTGATGATATCAGCAAAAGCAGTACAGGAAGAATATGATGGATTTTAAATCGTTTGAAAAACTTAATCATAAAGATGCTTCAGATCATAATATTTTATACGGACGATGTCTTTAAGAGCTTCGAAAGAGTCCTTGAAGAAATTGACGTGTTTAGTTTCAACATGTTTCCAGTCCACAGGTATTTCCTCTATTTTGTAATGGAGTTTTGTAGCAACGAAGAGTAATTCCATGTCAAATCCTGCGCCGACAGATGAATCTTCAGTTGTTCTTTTATCATGGAATACGAGCAGTTTTTCAATAATCGACAAGCCGCTAGATTTTCTGAATAATTTAAAACCGCACTGTGTATCTTTAATATGTGGAAGGCCAATAATAGCATGGAGAATAATAATAGAAGAAAATGCCATGATTTTGCGCAAGAGAGGTGCTCCTTCCCGTTGCGAATTTCTCGATCCGATGACCATATCAAATCCCTGATCTGCCGCATTGATGAGCCGTTCCGCTTCTTCGATAGGCGTTGCCAAATCCATATCAGAGAACATGACATAGTCTCCTTGCGCTTTTTGAATACCGCTTATAACCGCGAAGGCTTTACCTGTATGGTTATTTTCTATAAGTTTGAATTTGGAAAATGTCCTGAGATATTTTTCTTTGATGACTTTTTTTGACGAATCAGTCGAGCCGTCATCAACGATCAAAACTTCAATAAACCGTTGGTGGTGCTTGGTATAGTTGCCGATTTTATCCAGAACTCCTTTTTGTATGTTAAGTACTTCGTTATAGCAAGGAATGATAAGTGAAATTTTCATAAGGACGGACATTTTTAATTTATGTGGCGTGTATTAATTTATAGATCTTCAAACCGTCTACTGTCCAGATGTTTTCGATTTTCGCTTGTCCGAACATGGAAATGTTCCACGATGGAGAGTCCAGTACTTTGCAAGGTTCCTGGTTGCACAACACAAACATCTGATTCGTTACCTGGACTTTTGCCCGGTCAGCAGGAATGATTCCTTTTAATTCTAGGAAATATAGATATGAATCCTCGAAAAACTCAACAGGCCAAGTCGCAATATTGAAAGGTTTATGATCAATTTTTTCAGCGAGAAAATTCGCAACCTGTTTTGCTTGTTGGATTTGGTTGTTTGGTTTTTGATACAGGAACGTATAATGCTGGCTGTTCGCGAAAATATACCCGATGAAAAACAAAATACAGGCAATGGTCCCGATATCAAATAATTTTTTCCTGATCAGACCCGCAAAAATATACGCGCTTACCAGGAAAAAACTCAGATATATGGCATGGTAATAATGCGCGTGACGGGCGCTGTTCAACAGGGAAAAAAACAGAAGATATGTGAAAATATTCAGGAAATGGATATGCAGGAATCCGCTTTGTTTTGCTCTAAATGAAGTAATAAGGATCAAAAACAATGCTAAAAGAATGGTAAAAGAAATGAATACGGAAATCTGGCTCATCAAGGTGAATGCGAAAAAAGACTGTACGGTTTCCGATATTCTCTGGACCAGTGATGCGTTGGATACGACCCCTTGAATAGTAAATAACTTAATGAGATTTTTGATATTCAGGAAGTTGTGTCTCAAATCGAAAATAATAAGTGGTGAAGTGAATAAGGCGAATACAGTTAGCGAAATAACCGTATGTATCAGATATTGCAGAATATGTTTCACTGTTCGGAGTGAAAGAAGATAATATAAAAGCATCGGAATGATCAGGAAACCTGCAAGATAATGGAGTTGTATGGAAAAGGAGAAAAATGCGCCGAGAAGAATTGCGTATCTGATTTTATTGGTCTGGGAGAATCTATAGAACCAGTACAGGGTAAAAAACGAAAAGAACGGAAGAAGGTTGGGATTCCAGGAAAATCTGGACGCGTCGATATTTACAGACGAGAATGTAACTAAAAGCAGGAAAAAAAAGGCGATAATTGCATTAAACTCCTTTTTGATTACATAGTAGGAGAATATAATTCCGATAATTGAAAAAAACGCGACCCCGAATACCAACCCCACGGGATTGAAATTGAAAAGCAATAAAAACGGGGCGATAAGATAGTAATAAAAGGGTCCCAAATATACCTGACCAACAGATGATGATGCACCGATTGCGGGAAAATGTTGGAAGGTCACGATCCGTTTGACTATGATTGCATCACGGCCTTGATCGGATAAAAACGTAGCGAATCCTTCAAGGCGATACAAACGCAAAAAAACAGCAACCGCCACAACGATCAGTACATACCAATAATTTTTCAAGAAGTATAGAACGCGCTTGTTCATAGACATAATTGTATGTGATAAACCTTGTTTTGGCAAATTGACGTGGTGAATCATCTCCCACTTTTAATTCAAGAATTGTATACTGAATATAATAATTTTAATTTGTCAGATATTTGACATGTTATTGATAAAAAAATACTGGCTTATTTTGTATGTGTTTGTTATTGTTGCAGGGTTGATTGGATATGGAACATATATTGTCAGTGCAACCTCTGTTACAAAAACAAAAAATACGATACAACAAAATCAGCAAAAAACATTATCTATATCCGGTAATATCGATGCTCTTGAACACGTAATCTTGCGTTTTCAAACTTCAGGAAAACTCGGGTGGGTAGGCGTCAAGAAAGGGGATTATATAAGAAAATATCAGACAGTTGCTATACTTGATCAGCGGGAGCTACAAGTTAGCCTTAAAAAATATTTGTTGGCATATGAGAATCAGCGGCACACGTTCGAACAGACACAGGATGATAATAAAACGGATTTGATCGCTCTATCGGTGGATTTACGACATCAAGCGGAGCGTCTAATGAAAGAATCGCAGAACGATCTGGATAGTTCGGTATTGGATGTTGAATTAAAAAATCTTGCACTGGAATACGCAAATCTGTACTCGCCGATTGATGGACTGGTCGTGAGGATTGACTCTCCCTATGCGGGACTTAATATCACGCCTGCACAGGCGGAATTTGAAATCATCAATCCGCATACGGTATATTTTTCCGCCGCGGCAGACCAGAAAGACGTTATTAAACTTGCAACCGAGATGATAGCGGATATCACGCTGGATGCTTTTCCGGACAAAACCATTACGGGGAAAATAACCAGTATAGCGTTTACGCCGATAAAAGGAAAATCGGGAACGGCATACGAGGTTAAAATTGCGATGAATATTGATAATTCCCTATATCTATATAAATACGGCATGACCGGCAAGGCCAAAATCACCATTCCGCCAAAGGAGATGACGCTTTCATTGTGATTTTGCATTTTACGGTTTGAATTGGTACTATTGGGGGATATGGTGAAAGGAAAAAAAAATCCGTCAAGACAGTTATATCGGTCTGAAGCCAACCGTGTCATTGGCGGCGTGTGCGGCGGAATTGGCGAGTATTTTGATATTGATCCGATTTTCATCAGGCTGATTTTCCTATTTTTATTTTTCTACAGCGGAAGCGGTTTGTTGATTTACATGATTTTATGGCTGGTTCTTCCTTCCGAACACGCAACAAAACAGATGCCTTCGCGGACGGTTAGGCAAAACTGGAAAGAGATGAAATCAAGTGCGAAAGATTTTGTTTCGGATATGAAATCGGGTTCGCGGACCAACAATTCCAGGCGTATTATCGGGGTTGTTATTATTTTTTTTGGCGTTGTTTTTTTGCTTGATAATTTCAACATAACCGCATTTGATTATATCTGGCGTTTTTGGCCGTTATTGTTGGTCGTATTTGGATTAGTTATTCTGATCAGACATGAGAAGTAATAAAGGATTTTTCGGACCGTTACTGATTATTTTTGTCGGTGTGATTTTTCTGTTAAATAATTTTAATTTGTTACCTTGGTCGTCATGGGATTTATTTTTCAAACTCTGGCCGGTATTTCTGATTGTCATCGGACTTGAAATTTTGTTAGAAGGAACCAAATGGGCAAAATATATTGCTAGCTTAGTATTTTTTTTATTGGGTTTGTTTCTCGTTTTCCAGATTTTGATGTGGAATAATACTTTGTTTAGGAATTGGGTGCACAAAAATATGCGGTGGATACCATCCGACAACAATAGTCTAATGACGCCTCAACAACAACTTCCTTTTTTTGACAACAGTGGAGGGAATACACTTTAATCTTTTCGTAGCTTTGATTTAACGAAAGCCAATATTTTTTTTTGGAAAACTTCTTCAGTGAATTGTTCTGATGTTCTTCTTGCATTTTTTCTCATAAGGGTTGATTGGTTTGGTGGTAAAGATTCAAAGAGTTTTATTTTTTCGATCAGAGACTCGGGTTTGAGTGCATCAAATAAATACCCGTTGTATGGTTCTTTTACTGATTCGGGGAGGCCACCACTTTTATAGGCAATCACCGGTAGTCCATACCCCATTGCCTCAACCGGAGCAATGCCGAACTCTTCGTCAACAGAGGCAAACAGAAACGCCTTTGCATTCCGGTATGCGTTGCGCAGTTCTTCATCCGGGCAGTTGCCCAAAAACTCCACGCGCGGTCCGGCAACGGATTTCAGATATTTTTCGTCCCTTCCGGTTCCGATGATTTTCAGATTAAATTTGTGTATGTTTGCAGCTTTTATCAGGACATCAACATGTTTTGCGCGTGCTAAACGGGAAACGGTAATATAATAGGAATTATTTAACGTGTAACGTGAAACAGGCGGCGCTTTTGGGATGGAAACAGGCGGATAAATGACTATCGCATCTCTTCGATAAAATTTTTCAATCCGTTTTTTTGTTTCTTCAGAGTTTGCTATAAAAAAATCAGGTCGCTGTGAAGCATGGAAATCCCAGATTCTCAGAAAATGGTTGACCACAGACCCGTACAGTTTGATGAGCGCGTATTTCTGCCATTCAATTGCGGTTTCATACCCATAAAGATAACGCGGCGGGTGATGCACATAACTGATATGTATGGTCGGTTTTTTTGTTTTTATTCCTTTACACATCCAGCTGCCGGTTGACGAAATAACCAGGTCATAGGATGAAAAATCCAGGCTTTCCCAGATCCATGGAGTAAGGAAGCGCAGCGGCGAATACACCCTGTTGATTATGGGAATTTTTCCAAACCATGTTGTTCGGATATTCCAGTTTTGCATCATGTTTTTATGGGATCCCAGTGTATTGTTATGGTACGTTGAAGTGAAAACATCTGCTTCGGAAAAGATTTTTTTCAAAGCAACCAGTACGCGCTCGGCACCGCCGAATTCGACAAGCTGATCATGAACTATTGCAATTTTCATGCATATAATTGTATACCATTCTTACTGATTTGTCGTGCTTAGCGGGATCAAAACAGAAGAAAAGCTAAAATCTCTTGTTTCGAATATACATACCTCTTTATAAACGGAATCTTGTTACTTCTCCCTGCTATAATACTAATAGTAGTCTCCGTAGTTCAACGGATAGAATAAGGGCTTCCGGAGCCTTTGATGAGAGTTCAATTCTCTCCGGGGACACCAGGGCCTATGGTTCAACGGCAGAATGTGGCATTCGCATTGCCAAGATCCGAGTTCAATTCTCGGTAGGTCCACCGAGTTAAATTCGAAAAAATTTGATATACTTCAGATTATAATGGAGCCGTAGTTCACCGGTCAGAACGCGATCCTTATAAGATCGATGCAGGAGGTCCGACTCCTCCCGGCTCCACAAAAACAACAAATTTAAATAAAGTAAAAATTCCAAGATGGATTTTTAAGAAAGAAAAATATATAATTTCTTGTTTAAGGGGCTTATTTGATACGGATGGTTGTTGTTATTTAACAGGAAAAAAGTATAGAATTATAAACTTTACAAATAGAAATACTGTCCATTTACAAAACATTAAAAAAGCATTAGAAAAACTAAAATTTCATCCTTATTCAAGTGGAGGTAGAAATATTGAATTAGGCAAACAAAAAGAAGTAGATTATTTTTTTGAGTTAATTAAACCAAGAAATATAAAGCATTATCGATTTAATGCCAAGATAGCCAAGGTGGTCAAGGCATCGGTCTGAAAAACCGAGGATCTCAGTTCGACTCTGAGTCTTGGCACAGGTGCGGGCGTAGTTTACCGGTAAAATGCTTCCTTGCCAAGGAAGAGACAGAGGGTCCAATTCCCTTCGCCCGCTCCAATCAACAATTATAAACAGAAATGTACATAAAATAACATAAAGTTACATTATGGATTCTCATTTTATTGAAAACGGATATAGACCTACTACGGAAGTTAGAGATAGTCTTACTTCCGATTTATTCCATAGCCCAACACCTGATGCAAGAATTCACTATTATAACTTTGAAACTTCCACTGTCCCTGAACTGCAAAATGTGATTCAAGCTACAGTCCTGGTAAGCGAAACAAAGGATTATCCTGGAGGCAGCGGCGTAATCGTCCGGTTTAATGGGAAGAAGTATCTTGTCACAGCAACGCATGTTATTGGTGATTTGCTCGCTGGAGATCTAAGCAAACAAGAAGTGAAATACTTCTACCGAGACAGTAAAGGTCAGATACGTGAAGACGTATTAAAACGAGGTCAACAATTATATGATAGCACGACTGCAAGAGAACGAGGATTAGATGCAACTGATTCTGCAATCTTTCCTTTTGATGGAGATAATGAAGGGGTAGAGATATCTAATTTAGAAATCAACTACGATGGAAACCAAGTAGCATCCGCCATTGGTTTTCCAGGTGAGTTTCATAGTTCATGGAAGGATACACTAAAGCCATTAATTTCTGTTGGATATGTTTTTAGATCTAAACCAAATGAAATGACTCCCTATATGAAAACCTTAATGGAAAAACATGTGAAAGAAACAGGAGAAAAAGCAGGAAGGGACTTTAAAATATATTTTAATGGAAGAATTGTTCCAGGAAACAGTGGTGGTCCTTTAGTGGATAACGTAGGAAAAGTATTAGGTGTTTGTAGTGGACCGCGAGGCACATTAGGAAAAGAGGATGGTATAGAAAGATTTAGTGATTTTAGAACGATATTAAAAGAAGTAGCTTAAATATAGTTTTTAAAACTTATTATTTCCAAGTGACTTTTAAGAGCGTTTAATTGAACAATTAATTCAGTGGTGATATAGTTTGATAGGTTCGAGCGAAGTACGCTCCCCAGCTCCATAGGGGAATGAGAAGGCAATAAAGCCTGATTATCCCGATTTATCAATCCATTATTGGGTTCGAGCCAAGCAAATTTTAATGGATTTGGTCAATCTTGACGGGAGAAGGGATTAGAACCTAAATATCGCTTTTATATGTTAGACACTATATTTTAGATTATAGTAATTGTAGGAGTTATCTATTATATCAGGACAAAAACTTTCTGGTTTCAAGATCTTGAGAAAGTTTTTGAAAAAGAAGCAAAAGAATTAGCCGAGTGGGCGCGGAAAGATAAAGAGTCTGCTGAAAAATGGCCATCTAAGGCATTCAAGGGATCTGCAAAATTTTCAGAAGAACAATTAAGGAGATTCGTCCAAACGCATGATAATTATCTACATCTTAAGGAACGATATCGTCATGATGGAAAATCTGGATATATCCATAAAGATTGGGTCTTATACTTAAAAGCAATTCGCGATCAACTTGATTGTCAAATGGATTATATGATGCTTAATGACGATAATTTAATAGCTAAAACACATGATAAAGACCAAAAATCAAGAATTGTTATGGAGGAGATAGAAAAACGATTTAGTAAATATCTAAAAGAAAATTGAATAATGTATGGATACTAAAAACAGAGAAGAGAAAGAAAATTTAGTTGCTTGTACCATTTTTGTAAACACTTGGAATCCCCAAAATAACTCCAGTTTTGGAACTCCAAGACCAGGTAATAACCCTCCCGATTGTGTGTCAACTAATAACAATGGAAAAGAAATGTTGATGGAAGTTACAGAATTCAACGCACTTCAAGCAGCGGATATCGGCAAAAACAGCTTTATAGCAAGGGAAGTCAACCCCGTAAGAACATTGATTGAAACATTGAAAAAGAAAAGCGATAAATATGAGCCCGCTTTTTGTTCAACTCTTATTCTGCTACTTAAAGGAGATATCGTAAGCGACGATGAATTTGAAGATTATGAAAAGCAGGGCGATTTTGAGTTAAGTTTCAACAAACAGGCATTAGCCCAATTAGGGTTCAAGGGAATTTGGTATGTATCACCAGTGAAGAAAAAGGCTTTTAAAGTGTTTTGAATTTCTAATTCCTTTCAGTAACAGTTATCTACAGAAGTGTACTGAAATTTACTAAAAAATTACACAAAATAGCATGACGCAAGAAGAAGAAATAAATCAGTTAAAACAGGCACTTCAAACAGCAGAGGATGTTGATCCTCTTTTTATGGACTCCGACTTGAAAGAGTTGCGACACTTTGTCTTTTTCACCCATGCTCGAATGGAAGAATCTGTTGGACTTATGCTTACGAAAGATAACTTGAAAGATCAAATACCTCAATATCCTCCATATACACCAGAACAACAATAGACTTGTTTCGAAATAAGAGTTCTGCTATGGTAAATGTATGAGTGCGCCAAGAAAAGCTTGGCTTATCTAATTGGTTAAAATCCAATCTG
>CAZBEJ010000013.1:0-15802 GCA_964490915.1 uncultured Gammaproteobacteria bacterium | reverse complement strand
AACCAGGTGCCTTTTTTATCCTTTTTAAGTATTGCTTCATACAATGGAGTAAGATCGAGGGATTTTTCAGGAAGGGTTTTTATACGTATGTTTCCTCTTTCAGGGCTGCGCTTTATAACCAGATGAAATCCCTGTTTGAGCGCAAGTTTTGTTGCTTCTTCCGTCTGACATTCGAGCGCGATTGCTTTTCCCCACTTTGTTTTGAAAATATACCCTTTTTGTATTGCTTCCTCGGCTTTTACTTTATTTTTGAATACCTGAAGGATTGCATCTAGGAGCACAAAGACCGTATCCGCGATTTTCCCGTCTTCCTTAAGAGGAGATTTGAGTCCTTCGATGATTTGCGATAACAAAAAATCATAACGGTCGTCTGCTGCATCGGGATAATACACTTCGGCAAAATGGTCGATATCAGTAACTGCGCTAACGATGTGTTCCAGAGGTTTTTGCAGTTTCTGCGCTATGTGACCCTCATATTTCAAATATTCGTATACTTTTTTCGTAGCGGAAGTATAGTCATTTTTTTGGTGATGATCGAATTTACCGAGTCCCGTGTCTACATGAATGATTTGCTCGTCAGCATCGGGGGGGTGGTTGTCGAGCGTTGATCCGGCAGGAATGAAAACCATATTTGCTTCCTGCCATCCGGGGAGAAAACGGCGGATAAGCCAGGAAGAAGCAATTGCATCCAGGTCAACAGATTGGTGGGTGACTATAACGTTCATAATTACCTTACCATATTGATAATAGCGTCCAGGGAGAGTAATTCTGGCTTTGGTTCAGTTCTTTTCTTATATTCGACCTTATCGTGCGTCCGTTTTGAAATAACCAATCGGTGAGGAATGCCGATCAGATCCGCATCAGCGAACTTTTCACCTGCAGTAACAGCGGGACGGTCATCAAACAGAACGTCAAGGTTGTACGTCGTAGTCAGCAGGTGGTAGATTTCTAGAGAACGTTTTTTAATTGTTTCGTCCTTCATATCCAGACCGACGAGATGGACGGTAAATGGAGAGACCTGTGTGGGCCAGATAATACCTTTTTCGTCATGGAACTTTTCCACCAGGACACCCATGATGCGTGAAGATCCAATACCATAGCAACCCATATAAATTGGTTTTTGTTTTCCGTCCTTGTCAGTAAACGTGTATTTGAACGCATCGGTGAATTTGGTATAGAGCGGAAAGATGTTGCCGACTTCGGCAGTTTTTACCACCTCATATTTTTCCTTTGTTTCCGGGTAAAAATCACCCTCTTTTGTGACTTTGATGTCATGGAATTGCTTTGGTTCCTCTATATCCCGGCCAAAGTTGACATTTATCGTATGATAATGGGTTTTATTTGCTCCGGTTTCAAAATTCAATCTATCTTTCATGGACTCATCCATGAAAATGCGGATATCAGAAGGTAAATTAAGAATACCCGCATATCCGACCTCCGCTCCCGTTATTTTTTTGACTGCGTTCTCTGATGCGAGTTTTAATGCCTTGCAACCAACGATTTTCCTTAACTTGTCCTCATTTACATCATATCCCCCGCGGACTGCCGCAGCAATAACCTCTCCGGTTTCTGTTTCAAAAAGTAACGTTTTCGTTGTTTTTTCAACAGGAATCTTGAGATATTCGGCAAGTTCTTCGACTCCGATGATGTCTTTACCTAGTGCGTCTTGTTTTGGAAGCATGGTTTTATCCGGATAGCTAACCGGAGGCGCCAGGCTTGGGGCGACCTCTTTATTGTAATAGACATCTCTACTTTTCACGAAAAACAACAGATCTTCACCTGATGTGCATTTTGTCTGGAACTCGTGCGAAAAATCATCGGTAAATGAACCGCCTGAAGCCAGTGCGATGACGGTTTCGTCTCCTAAGCCCAGTTGTTTAAATACATTCATATATACTTTTTTTGCTCTTTCATAATATTCCTTGAAATCCTCTATTGAGGTATGGAAACTATACAGGTCTTTCATCCTAAACTCCCTTCCCCGAAGCAATCCAGATTTGGCTCGTGGTTCATTGCGGAACTTTGTTTGGATTTGATAGACAGCAAATGGGAAATTCCTATAACTCAGATTATATTTTCTTGCAAGAGGCGTGACTACTTCTTCATGCGTTGGATTAAGCACGTACTCGGTGTTATTCTTTGCTTCCGCAAATTTGTTGGCAGGTACGGTTTTCATCAGAATATCAACCGTTTCCAATCGGTTGGTTTGCTCCCATACCTGTTTTGGGGTAAGAGCAGGCATGGAAACTTCATCTGCGATTGTATCCATTTCTCGGCGTATAATATTTTCAATCTTGGTAAGGACACGCAGTCCCAACGGTAAAAATGTGTAAACGCCGGCCATAACTTTGTCTATGAAACCTCCCTTTTCCAATAACGTGGCATTTATTGAAGCCTGTTGTTTTACTGTCTTATTTGTTTTGCCAAACAATTTTGAATACATCATGCAATTATTGTAATATAAAAGAACGTACTTTGGTAAAAATCTCATCTTTACCGAGGTGAGTCGTATCGATAACCAGAGAGTAGTTTTTTGGGTCTACAAAATCGTTTCTGTGATATATGGCTGCAAGTTTATTAAAAAGGTTGAGTTCGCGTTGGTGTATCTCTTTTTCCGCAACATGAAGAGATACTTTTTCCCGAACTGCGAATCTCTTTATTCTGACAGAATCGTCACAAAGGAGTAAAATGCGCAAAACGTGAGAATAATGGTCAGCCATAAGCCCTGCCATCCAGGAATCGAAAATATAGTTTCCTGATTTCTTTTTTAATATCTCATGCATATGATGGTCGACTTTTTTTGTAAGATTTTCATTTTGCTCATCCGCCTGTTCAAGCACTAAACCGTGTTTTTTGACATAATCGCGAAAGAATTGGCCTGCGTGGAAAGATTTCCAATGAAGATATCGTTCTAATTTTTTAAGGAGCGTTGTTTTACCTGAGCATATTCTTCCCGAAACAGTGATTTTTGTATATTTCATACAGGTTTTGGTGTTGCTCCGAGTTTGTCTAAGACTATTCCCATAGTTTCCATTGGTCCGGTGCCATACGTATCTATGATCATATCATAGTATTTTGGATCCCAAAAATCATAGTCTCCGTATAGTTTTTTCCATTTGCAGATATTTTCATCTTCGCGCTGTCTCATCCATTTTTTAGCTTCTTCAATGGATATTTTTTCGCGATTCACTACTCTATCGATACGGATATCTTCGTGCGAACATATTAAGAGTATTTTCAGTATACCTCGGATATTTCGTGCAATGAACCCGCTGAGCCATGCTTCATACACAAGATTCGATTCACTTTCTAACATGCGTTTTGTTGAATCCTCCATAGACCGTTCATGGTCATCGCTTCTTGAAAATGCTCCTTGCTTATTTTCGTTGATGGCATGCTGTCGGTCGAATTTGCGCTGTAGTGCTCCGACGTTTATATGGTTCCACCCTAATGCGTGGGAAAGATTTTTCGCCAGGGTTGTGGTTCCTACGGCGATTTTGCCTGACACGGTAATGATTCTGTATTTTGAAGAAAGAATTAAGTCCATATTACCGCATAAAACGCAAAATATCGTTAATTGTTACCAGCACAGCTAGACTTACCAGAACTATAAAACCGAATATATTTACATATTGTTCTATTTTCTGGTTGACTCTTTTTTTGGTAACCCATTCATAGATTACGAATACGAGTCTGCCACCATCCAGTGCAGGAAAGGGAATAATATTGATGAATCCCAGCGAAAGACTCAATAATGCAACGAAATTAAGAAGGTTAACCATGATCATATTTCCCGAGGTTTGGATAATTTGTCTGAAAACTCCGTAGATTCCCACAGGACCTGCAATGGCTTCTGATACCGGACCGGCGGTTTTGTGCTGTAGGGACGACAGTGCAAGATACTTTATCATCGCAACGTTGTACGCGAACATATTGTATGACTGATATAATCCTGAGAGCAGTCGTTCGGTACCCGGACGATATTGAATGACGGAAGCGTCGACGAGAGAAGCACCAATAACATTCCGTTTTAATTGAATGCTATACTGAGGTTTTACCCGAATGTTCTCCAGATTTCCATTGTCGATATTTTTTAACGATATAGTTACCGGCTCATTGTTGGAATGGTCGATAAGGTTGATAACTTGTCGGGAAGATGTGATACGTTCATTGTTTATCGATACTATGGACTCGTCAGGTTTTATACGGGCTCTTTCAGCAGGAGAGTTCTTGATTATATCTACGATAACCACGCGGCCTACCTGTTCGCCAAAACGGAATTTGTACGGCGTGATCGTGGGTATGAGTCCAGATTGGAACTGCGAAGTGGCAAGAATAATGTAGTATAAAACAACAGCCAATACAATATTCATGAATACGCCTGCGACAATAACCATTGCCTTCTGGTATGGTTTTTTGTACGAAAAAGCTTTGGTGTGAGATTTGTCCCCCTTTTTTTGTTGGAGTTCCTGATATTCTTCCCCGTACAGCTTCACAAATCCTCCGATAGGAAGAGCATTGATGCTATACAGCGTTCCCCCCCATTTTTTACCGAATAATCTAGGCGGAAATCCAAGTCCAAACTCCTCCACTTGGATGCCATTCAATTTTGCGCCGATAAAATGACCAAACTCGTGGATAAGAACCAGAAACGAAAGCACTATAATAAAGACGAGTAATGTAATGATGGACATAGTTATATTTCTCTGATGTCAGCTTCTTTCTTGGATCTAAGCTGTTCAATTTCACCCATGATTTTTTGCGAGACCGCATCCGTTTCTTTTTCCATCCTGAATTTGTCGTCTTCAGTAATCATTTTCGTTTCGAAGGAAGTTTTTATATCTTTTCGTGCATTATCGCGCAAATTTCTGATAATACCTTTATGTTCTTCTATCTTTTGACTGACAAGTTTTATAAATTTTTCTCTTTGTTCCTGAGACAATGGAGGAATTCGTAGAATAATGCGGTTGCCCTGAACGGCCGGAGAAATGCCAAGCGGTGATTTGAACAATGATTTTTCAATATCGGTAATAATGGAAGAATCATAAGGGGTGATCGAAAGGGCTGAAGGACCTTCGGTGGTAATGGACGCAAGTTCAAGCAGCCTCAATTTTGTAGAGCCGCCGTAAGCTTCGATACCAAGGTTTTCAACAAGACTGGGTGTTGCTCTTCCGGTTCGGATTGATTTCAGGTCTTCTTTAAGATTTTCAATAGTTTTTGCTGCGTATTGTTTGAATTTTTCAATTGGATTCATGGATATTATTGTACTACAATCCCAATTTCCATTTTAATATTCTTTTTATCTTGATGTTTTCACCAAACTTCAGTATGGCTTCTTTGATAAGGGCTTTGATTTTTTTTGATGGATCTCTGATGTATTCTTGTTTAAGTAGCTCATCAGCATTTTTTGCATCGATGGAAGCCACCTGCATTGCGAGTTCCTGACCAAGTTTCTGGAAATCCGAGTTCCCTGACACAAAATCCGTTTCACACGAAAGTTCCACCAGTGATGCTATCTTTTTATTGTGGTGCACATATGCGAATAATGCGCCTTGGGAAGTTTCACGTTGTTCCTTATCTTTTGCTTTTTCCACACCCCATTGAGTGAGCAGCTTCTTTGCTTTTTCGATATCGTTATGGGATTCTTCCAATGCCTTTTTACACAATGAGAACGATATACCCGTTTCCTCTCGGAGTTTTTTCAATCTTTGAACGTCTAATACTGCCATAGTTTTATAACCAATTGATTACGTATTTCCCTTTGCATATGTCTCAATTACTTGAGTAAGAAAATATTCTATAGAAGGGACTGCGTCATCGTTTGCAGGAATTGGGTAGTCAACGAGATTGGGATCGACATTGGTATCGGTTATTCCGATAAGAGGTATATGATGAGTACGAGCTTCGTTGACCGCATTTTTTTCTTTTTTTAGATCTATGACAAATAGCGCGTCAGGGCGTTTCTGAAGTTGTACCAATCCGTCATAAAAACGCTCGAGTCGATGCAATTCTTTTGTAAGCTTCGTTTGTTCGTGTTTTACAAATTTGTTCCATTCTCCTTTGCCTCGATCATCTTTCATAGATATGAGTTTTTTGACATTTTTCATGATCATATCAAAGTTTGTGAGAAGCCCTGCAGGCCATTTAACCGTAATATAGGGAATATTATATTTTTGACATAGTTCTTCCGTAAATCTGGAGGTGACTCGTTTGGTTACGACAACAAGCATGGTTTTATGCTCTTTGCCGAGTTTATTTACGAACTCAAGCGCATTTTTCAAAAGATCGGCTGTTTTTGTGAGATCAATGATAGACACGCCGTTTTCGATGGTATAAATATATTTTTTTGCTTTTGGATGGACGCGGTTAGTTTTGTGGCCGAGATGAGCCCCGATATTAAAAAGTTCCTCCACCTGTTCATCGACAGTGTTTGCCATATTTAATACAATTTTTCTATAACTAAATTACTTGAGATCTCGATGCATCTTGATGATACATTGTAGCAGGAAACATCTTTGATTTCAACAGAGTGTTAAGCCGTTGCCGGTAATACCCTTAGTTTCTCGGTACGGCATAAAGGGCCGTAATCCTTACCTAATGTCGGAAACGAGTTCTTAAAGTTTTAACGATTTGAGGAATGCCTTAAACTCCCCGTTCATATCGGGATGACTGAGCGCGAACTCGATAACCGTTTTCAGATACTCGAATTTGTTGCCGGTATCATAATATTTTCCGTCTTTGATGACTACGGTGTAAATAGGGAAACCCCCTTTTTGTAGAAGGTTGATGGCGTCAGTCAACCATATCTCGCCACCTTTTCCTGGTTTAAGCTGTCTTAAAGCGCTAAATATTTCAGGCGGCAGTATATATCCACCATGAGTTGCAATGTTCGATGGCGCTTCTGCCGGATCAGGTTTTTCCACGATTTTTTTGATTTTGTGAACATTTCCCTCAACATGCTCGAGATCAGCAATGCCATATCGTTTCAGATCCGCTTTATTGTCAATTTTGACTCCTGAAATAACCACTCCTTTGTACTTGTTATAGACGTCGATCATCTGCTTTAACCGAGGCGGTTTCGAATATATGAATTCGTCTCCCCACAACACAGCAAACGGTTCATCTTCGATTGCGGGTTCGGCAGTTAATACGGGTGTTCCGTTGCCATAGGGTCCTTTTTGGCGGATATAGATAAAATTTGCCATTTCGGAAATACGCTGTATTTCTTTCAACAGATGGTCTTTTTTTCCTTGTATGAGGTTTTTTACCAGGTCTTCATTCGGGGCGTCAAAATGATCTTCAATAGCTCTTTTATTTGATCCTGTTATGATGATTACGTTTTCGATTCCTGACTGCACCGCTTCTTCTACCACGTATTGGATAACGGGTTTATCCACAACCGGAAGCATTTCCTTGGGCATTGCTTTAGTTTGTGGAAGAAATCGTGTACCAAAGCCTGCAGCAGGTATTACTACCTTGTTTATTTTTTTCATAAGGTTATTTATTGGAACAATACGGAAATATTTTTATTTATGCGGATTTGGTTGTCGATAAGGGCTGATATTTCGGCCTTACCGGCTGTGGTTGAGGAGATGAGAAATGTCGCTTTACCTGCTGCATCCGTTTTAATATCGTTTACCTGGACATTTCCCAACGAAGTGCTAAGATGAACGCTTTTATCGGATAAAGGAACATTGGTGGTATTCCGTACAAATATATTGACCTGAACCGAGTATTTGCCGTTTGCTGATGCGGTTAAAGGATAGACGAATATAAGAGAAGATATGGAAGAAGGCACGGATTCTTCTTTTGCTTTGGTGAGACGGGTAAGTGGTTGATTAAATACTATCACCGTGGTAAATAGCCCGAAAGCCAGCATGAAAATAAGCATGAGTCCAACAAGCTTTTTATCCATATATAGACTAGGATACCAATAAGTACAGGATTTGTCAAACCAGAAAGGGAAGGCTAGATCAATATGTTTTTGTCCTTAAGCAGTTTTAAAATTTTCTCGTGAATGATGTGCGGCGGAAGAATTTTATTCTTTTCTACGCAATCGATGGTTACCCAATGCTTATATTTTTTAGACAATTGCATATACATTGATTCGACTGCTTTTCGGTATTCGAGATCTGTCTCGTGTATATCTTCTTTTTTTCCGTTTAAATAGGCGCGATTAGCCTTTTTTCGGGTGAGTTTTTTCCCAATTCGCCAAGGGACATAAAGATAAATAACAACAGTTTCGTGGGGAATTTTATTTACCATATATTCGAGTTCATAGTTCCATTTTAAAAAGGCATTTTGCTCTTTCTTGCGTTTGAACTTTGCAGATTGATATACCATAGATGAGGTTGCATATCTGTTGGCTATAATATATCCCCCCTTTTTCAATAATCGATCCATTTCTTTTTTTACTGAAGCACGATCAAGTGCAAAAGCCAGCGTAATTAAATATGGAGAAATTTCCCGCATGTTCCCCAACTCTCCTCGAAGATAACGCGCAATAATTTTCCCATGAAATGAGTTGTAATACTGAGGAAAATCAAAATATTTGACCGGAAGTGAATTATGCTTCAGATAATTAACGAGCAGGTGAGATTGAGTGGTTTTACCTGAACCGTCAGAACCTTCAATAACAATCAAAGTTCCTATCATAATCGTATTATATCACCTGTTTTCACACTGTTTTCCAAAAGCGATTTTGCAATTTTGTCTTCAATTTCATCCCTAACTGCGCGCTCCATGTTTCGTGCCCCGAACTTAGGATTATAGTATGTTTTGACCAGATTAGTTATGTATTCATCGGAAACCATAAGACTAATGTGATGGAGATCTTGTATTTTTCTGGCGACGCGTTCAATCATGTATTTTGTAAGCTTCCGTATAGATTCTGTCGTAAGAGACTCATATACTATGATTCCATCAAATCTGTTCAGGAATTCAGGCATATAGAGTTTTTTCTCAATGAGATAGTCAATGAGATCTTTACTGTTTACCTGCTTTTCATAGATAACGTCTGCGGCAGCATTGGAGGTTGCGATAACGACCAAATTTTTGCAGTCGACTTTTTTTCCGAATCCGTCAGTAAAATAACCTTCATCAAAAATGGTCAAAAAAATATTGAGGAGTTGTGGATCGGCTTTTTCAAGCTCGTCCAAAAGGAGTACGCCGTAGGAATGTTGTCGTATTGCAGCAGTTAATAAACCAGGATTTCCAGACTCCATAGATCCGATTAATTTTCCTATATCCAGTTTATTCTGGAATTCTGACATGTCAAAACGGATAAGATACGATTCCGAACCGAAAAAAACATCAGCTAACGCTTTTGCGGTTTCTGTTTTTCCTACGCCTGTTGGACCCAAAAAAAGAAAGGAGGCAAGTGGTTTTTTTCTCTTACCGATATAGATAAAAGATCGTCTCATTGATGATGATATTTTTTTAATAGCCTCAGTTTGTTGTATGATCCGTGTCGTAAGCAGCGCTTCAAGTCGTAATAATTTTTCTTTCATCTGTAAAGAGATTATGGTCGGAACATGAGTTTGTTCACTGATGATCAAATCAACGTATTCCGGTAAAACGATTATTTTCCGTTGTTCCTTGGCATAGGCGCAGGTACTGTCTAACAGACGTATTGCTTTTTCGGGAAACGGGATAGAGGTAATATAGTTGCTGCTTTTATCAATGGCATCATGAATCGTTTCGTATGGAATGCTTAAAGTGTATTTATTTTCGTACAGATACGCGATATTCATGATTATTTCCTCTGCTTCACGATCAGAGATTTCGTAGACGTCAATCTTGGTGAACAAACGTTGGATTTTATCGTTTCGGATGACTGTTTTTTCATGGTTGTACGGTGTTGTTATGCCGATCATATGGATCGAGCCGTGTTTGGCAAAGCGCTCTATTGATCCGCTCAGATCTACGGATTCAGGTCCAGAAGCAATATATTTCTCGATATTGTTGATGACGATGATGATATTTTTAGCTTCATCAGCCTCTTCTAGTAATGTATTGAAAAAATCCTCTCGTTGATTAATATCGGTGAACTGGGTAAGGATTTTTTCCATCCTGAGCATGAGTACCCGTTTATAAATGAGAGGGTTGTTGATTTTTCCCTCATACATATTTTTAGCAAGGGCGTCAACGATTGTGTGTTTTCCGACCCCTTCTTCTCCGACGATGATAACATTTGCTTCTTCGGTTTTCGAAAGCTCTGTTTCGATAGAGTGGATTTCTTTTTGACGATCGACAATATGTTCTCGTTCTCTCTGATAGGATGATGCGGTCAGATCGTCGCAATAATTGTCAAGAGCCGGCGTAAATCCGACAGACCAATCGCGGACTAACGGCGGAAAAGAGAATAAATTCGAAAGTTTCCACCATGTATTTTTCCGGACGTGTTTTTGATAATAGATAGAAAACCAATGTTCGACTATTGGCATGTTTTTTTGTTCCAGGCAATGATTTGAGATAAATGCGTCATGGATGATTTTTTTCTTCTGCCCTTCTGTTTTCTGGAATAACGACTCGATATACACAATGGGAAGAATGCACAGATATGCGATAAAGCTTATCGGCAGAATAAAAAGATACAGTATCTGCAACAATAGGAAAAAAGTGAGAATACACAGACGCATAATGAGGCCAATGACGCGGGAAATCGTGTTGAAGAAAAAACGATTTAGCCAATCATTGAAAGAAAATCCAGCAATCGTTTTTTTGACAATAAGATTTTTCCAGGGTGAAAACAACGTTTTCAGCAATGCGGTAACGGAAAAAAAATACGGGAAAAATAATAAAAGATTTGTTGCCGCTTCAGCATAATTTTTCAGCGCAACCTTTATAAACTGGAAAATATTCCTGTTCATAGTTTGAGTATAGCAAACTGTTGCCAATGTATTCATCACGAATATCCCTTGACATTTTTAATAAATATATATAATGTTTAGAACATATAAATATTTATGCAAGAAGCCTATAAAAACCACTCAATATCCCGAGCAGAAGACTCAGGCGATCTGGAAAATAAAACTATTCTGGTGGTCAACACTGGGCCTATAAAAAAACGTTTTATTTTTCAAAAACTAAAAAAACTCGGACTAAAAGTAGTGGTTCTCAATAAAGAAAAAAACTGGGCCCAGGCATATGTCGACTACTGGATTTTGGCAGATACGACTAATCACAGGGAATCGATCAATGCGATAGAAAATTTTCTCTCCGGCAACAGAACAGTTAAAATAGATGGAGTCATTACGTTTTGGGAAGATGATGTTTTGCTGACTTCGCGTATCGTTGATAAATTTGATTTCATCGGCATTCCTTACCATATCGCAAAAAAAGTCCGCAACAAATATTTATTCAGGGAGTTTTGTCGCGAAAATGATATTCCCGCGCCCGGTCATATTTTAATCAAAACCCATGACGATCTGAGGGAAGTTGCGAACAACCTGCAGTTTCCTGTAGTGATCAAACCGGCATATGGATCGAGCAGCTCTTTTGTTGTTAAAGTACAGGCTAAGGACGACTTGGAGGATATTTATCGGTTTGTAAAAAATAATATATCTGCAAATACGGAATCAGCGTTAAGTGACGGACTGGATATTTTTGCAGAGGAATATATTGATGGTGATGAAGTCGACGTTGATGTATTGGTGCAAAACGGGAAATTGAAATTTTATTCTATTGCCGATAACTTCAATAAATCCAAAGATATTTTTTTCATGGATAGCGGACAGTCGATTCCGTCAAGTCTCCCCGGGAAAGCTAAAGAAGAGCTCGTTGAAATGGTTGAGGAGACATTGGAGCGCTTGGGAATCCAGAACGGTTGCATTCACTTTGAAGCGAAATCGACCAGAAATGGACCTGTCCCTTTGGAAATCAATTTACGCATGGGAGGCGATTATATATATTCATATATCAAAGGAGCCTGGTCGGTTGATCTTATAGACATGACGGTTCAAATTGCGGTCGGTCAATATGTCAAAACCATCAAGGTCACGGATCCGAACAAGTATATAATTGGATGGGATTTATATCCCGAAGACTCCGGTATTTTAGTCCAACTTGATATTTCCGAACGGTTAAAGCACCGGCGATATCTTGAAGAACTGCACATTTATAAAAAGATTGGCGAACCTGTATTGGTCCAGCCTGACGGATCAGAATACTTGGGCTGGTTGACGGTAAGTGGTGAAAGCGCTGTTGATGCTCAAGACAATTTAAGGGATGCATTGGAATACATCGATTTCAAAGTGGTGAAGTTTGATCCTGCTTCATCCTTGGGAAAAACATCCAGAAAACATAACTATTCTTCAGCCTCATTCCGTAAGGATGCGTTGATGCGTGCCATGAAGTTCGAAACAATCCGGAGAATGTCAACTCATAATTTGCGCAAGCTGAACGTGGGGATTGCTTGTAATATTTTTGACGGCGAAGAAGGAAGCGTTGAACAGGATCTCATGTCCGTTGGCAAAAATATCGAAAAAACTCTGCAGGATCGTGGATATAAAACTTCGTTTTTCGACTTCAACAATCTTCCTAAAGTATTCAATGATTTAAGAAGCAGTGAAGTTGATATTGTGTTTAACGTGTGCGAACGGATCAATAATTCAAGTCTGTTAGAGCCCCACGCAGCTTCAATACTTGATACATTACAAATTCCATATACCGGATCCAATCCTTTTACCCTGGCTTTGTGTATTGACAAGATCAGGGTAAAAAAATTACTCGCGTATCACGATATACCAACGCCCAATTGGGATTATGCGTATACAATGGATGATGAGATCGACGATGAATTAAAGTACCCTCTGATTATCAAACCGGGAAATACCGATAACTCAATAGGTATTACTAATGATTCCGTAGTGACCAATAAGCGGCAATTGATGAAACAATTGGAAAAAATTATAGTGAAACTGGGAAGGCCGGCGCTAATCGAAGAGTATATAGAGGGTGATGAGTATGATGTTTCGATTTTGGGAAGCGATGAGTCTGATCTGCGTGTTCTTCCTTTATCTCGTTCGATCTTTGACAAAATGCCAAAAGGATACTGGCATATCTATCCTTTTAAAGCAAAATGGGAAGAAGATCCGATCTACCAAAAGATTATGATCCAGCGACCGCCTAAAAATATCAGCAAGCGTTTGACGTCGTTGATATCTGAAATTTCCCTTGATACGTACAACATTCTCGATTGCCATGATTATGGACGCGTGGAAATCAGAGTCGATAAAAATGGGAATCCATACGTATTGGAACTTAATCCTAATCCCTCTATCAATCTTAACGATTGCGTTCCCGCCTGTGCGGAAATGGTAGGCATGAATTATGGTGATTTTCTTGAAGACATTATTCGCATGGCTATCAAACGGTATAAGAATAAACCTCCGTATTATCACCTGCAGACCAATCTGATGTAGTCAGGTATTAAATGAGGAATACAGCAAACGTACCAGCCGGTCGATGCCTAAACCTATTCCCGCGTATCGATACCGGGACATGCGTTTAAGTGAATCGAGGAATGCACGGTCTATGCCCGGGGACACAAATCCGGAACGCAGGCGCATTGCATGTTCTTGAATAAATACTTTTTTAACCGATGCGGAATCAGTGTTTTCGGTATTGCCGTTGGCCAGCTCGGTCCGGTTGATATAAAGCTCAAATCGTTCTGCGAGATACGGTTCGTTTTTTTTCGGTTTGCAAAGCGGCGAGATCCGCGAGGGAAAATCGGTGAGGAATAATGGATACAGGGGTAATAGTGGCTCGATTTCGTTGACAAAAATTTGATCATAGAGCTGGTTCCATGTGGCATGAGTTGTTTGATATTCTTTCATTTTTGCATATTCAAATAATCTTTTATCGGAAAGTACAATTTTTTCAAGATCCAATTGTGTGTGTTCTTTAAATAGATCAACGAGCGAATAAGATGACCAATCGTTTAATCGATTGTACATAGCCTTTAACTTAATTCTTTTTTGGATATAGAGTATTAAATCTTTCACATCATTCATGATTACTTGGTAATCGGAATTTTCCCGATACCATTCGAGCATGAGGAATTCCGGTGTATGAAGTTGCCCGGATGATTCAAGATTCCGGAATGAGTGCCCGATACTGAAACAGTCACCCATTCCTGACGCAAGCATTTTCTTCAAATTTTTTTCCGGCGAGGTTGAGAGAAACAGTTTTTTTGTACCTTTTATTGTTCTCCATTTTGTTTCAAAAGGGTATATATTTGGCTCAAGCGGGATTTTTTCATTCAATACAGGAGTAACAACTTCGTGGAATTCCTGTTCATAAAAAAAGTCCCGGATAGCTTTGATAATTTTTTCCTGCAGATACCGAACCTCGATTTCTGGCTTTTGGTTAATCATAGAGTTTTTCAAGAACTGGTTTTATGCCGCACATGAAATCGGCCTGGCTACAGCCCAGACATCCGTGAAGAGTATTGATTTTTTCCCATTCCTGTATTCTTTTGGAAAGATTATCTGCTAACCTCTTGACAGGACTCTTGATGGTGCCGATTGGTTCGAATCCTTCGCAGCATCCGTATATAATACCGGTTGAGGCAACGCTGATTTGATAACATCCTAATTCCTTTGGCGGGAAGACTCGTTTGGTTTTCATGAGGTGAATTACCTGCTGCAGATCGAGGAATTCAAAATTGTCTGTTTTGCCTTTGATGTTAGTGAACGGATGGATATTCAAATAGCTAACTGGTTTACGGGGATGATATGTTATGTCTATGTTCGGGAAGCGTCGATCCATTTCTAATTCAAACAGATCAATAGCACGATAGTTTTGTCTGGTAACGATAGAAAATATCTCGGTATGAAAGCCCAGAGCTCGGGCTTTTTCCAGATAGCCAACGCTCTTTCTAAAGTTCCCTGTTCCCCTGTTCAAATCATGATAGCGCTCCAGACCGTCAATTGAGACGATAAGGTTGACGGAATTAGGATTATGTATTTTATGCAACGTATCTACCGTGCCGTTAGTAATTATCTGCACGAAAATTCCTTTATTTACCAGTGTGTTTATGCAGCTATTTATGTATGGAAGCGTAAATACTTCCCCTCCGCACAATGTTACGGTTTGGAGTTCATAGCATTTTCGGTACGCGTCGGTGAAATCTAGGATTTCGTTTTCAGTAAGGATCGGCGCTGTTTTTTTTGTGTAACAGATTTTGCATCTGAGATTGCATTTTTCCAACGGATTGATATAGAGATGATGCAAAGCGTTTTCTATATGTCCGGAAATGTTATTATCCATGTGAGTTCTATTATAGCTTGTTGGATATTGAGATGAGTGACAAATCCTCAGACTTAATTTAGGATAAGTAAGCGTAATGCTATCCAAATTCTGGGCAGTTTGAAGGATTGCTTGGATACTCATACCTGTTTTCACCTCCAGGTAACGGGAAATAGCGAGTCCGGCGAAGACGATGACAAGGTGACAGGTAATGGTTTTGTCCAGATGATGGAATATGGGCCTGGTCTTAAGATCATTCTTGGTGATATGGAATGTACTATGTGGACCCGGAGGGATTTGAACACATGTAAATTTATTAACAAATTTACAGTGTAAACCCCCAATATATATGAAATCGTTGTGGCCGCTAAGGGACTTGAACCCCTGGCCTTCTGAATGTAAATCAGACGCTCTAGCCAACTGAGCTAAGCGGCCAATACAAATAGAGTGTTTACACCGTAAAAGTAGCAAAAAAATAGGTAACTCTACTTTTACGGTGGGTACGGATGGAGTCGAACCATCGCTCTGTTCTTTATCAGAGAACTGTTTT
>CAZBEJ010000012.1:0-16952 GCA_964490915.1 uncultured Gammaproteobacteria bacterium | reverse complement strand
AACCGATTCCAGGAGCCACAGTTCAGTTGTTAAAAAAACGCGATAATGGTCAATTTACTCTTTTATCGCCGCAAGAAATACTTGGAGGAGCTATTATAAATCCATATACTACTAAACAAGATGGTGGATTCAGTTTTGTAGTGTCGGACGGAACATATCGGTTATCGGCCAGCGCTCCGAACTATACATTTCCTGACAGTGCTTCCCAACCGAATTCAGCATATTCGAATATTTATAGCGATATCTATCCCAGCAGCACAGGGATCGATATCGTGCAGCAAGGTACGGTTGAACATCGGGATATCCCGCTTATCCCGCAAGGAGATGGTATACATTATCCGGTAAAACTTGTCCAGTATTTTTATAACCTGAACAAAGCTACCAACAGCATTTTAATTACCGGTTTGGTTTCGCATCCGCTCACCACGATAAAAGCGTATTCACTTAAACCTATGGATACCCAACTGCAGACACTAATAAGAAGCAGGCTTGTAGGAACTATTCAGGCTGATAAATTCGGTAAATTTTCCCTTGAAATCAACCAATCAAATTTTTTGCCAACAGAATCATTCGGCGATTTGGAATTGGATAAAGCGAATTTAACCTCAATCACCCAATCTCCAAATGTCATAAGCCGGTTTATGTCCTGGCTTCATAGATCTACATATGTTGAGGCAGCGCAGGTTTCATCAAGCAGTTTTCGTTTTACTCCGATCCTTAGTTCGTTGGAAGGGTATGCATACGATAGCCAGGGAAATCCTATGCGGAATGCAACGGTTGGAGTTTATTTGACTTATGCGAAAAAACCTTATACGCAGACTAATGCCGATGAAAAAGGTTTTTATACCATAAATGGTAGCCGGTTGCCGGATTCCCCGTATATCCTTAAATATTCGAGCCCGGTCGGAAAATCAACATCAATAAGCACTTCGACGTTTCTCGCAAAAAATCAAAATTACCTGGTGGATAATAAAATCAATTTAAATAAAACCACCGTAGTAAAAACATCGGCAGATACCCAAGCAAATAATGTAACCATAACACCAACAAAATCGCCGGTAAAAGAAATGGCGCTGGGAGGAAATACCCGAAGCGTATCGGATTCACAAACTCAAACGAGCCAGAACGTCCGAAACAATAATGTATTGTTGATTGTCGGTGCAATGCTATTTTTCTTGATTGGAGGATCAGGATTGCTATTGGGATTATATATGATCAATAAACAGAAAAAACAATCATATTGATTCACCACAGTCATGGGACTTGACTTTTTGTGCTTAAAACAAGAGAATAAAAGTATGGAGAACCAACAACCGGCAAACAGCAATCCACAGGTTGTTTATTTATGGAAAGCTCCTTTGCGACCATATAAAAAAAGGTCGGGTATTATATTACGGTTTTATTTTGCCGTCGCGTTGTTATTATCCCTTATTGTATTTTTCTTTGGAGATAAAATCCTTCTCATTCCCATCTGGTCGCTTTTATTTCTCTTTTACGTGTTAACGATTACGCCGCCACCCGAAGTAGAGAATAGGGTTACGAAGTTCGGAATAGAATCTGCCGGTATTACTCTCAGATGGGAAACTCTTTCGCATTTTTATTTCGGCAAACGATTCGGTTTTACCACCTTGGTCATCGTAAGCCATGCGCCGTATTTTTACCACGCGTATTTGGTTATCCCAAACAATGAGGTGAAGTCGCGTATCATGGAAATATTGTCGGAGCATCTTATTTATCAAGAAAAACCTCAAAAATCTTTTACCGATAAGGCTATTGATTTTTTATCTTCTCTTGTTCCTGACGATGACCGGAAAGAAGGTCGTTCATCTGTTTTTTCCAGACCTCAACCAATATCTCCTTGACACCAAATAATCTGCCCCAAGATAAAAGCCCTTCATCTGTTGTTACCAAACACGCCTCTTGCTCTTTTGCGAGAAGAATACAATCCAAATCGGCAACGCTGTCCAAAAAACCGGCTCTAGTTGCGTTTCTGTATCTCTCTCTGAATTTTTTGATAACCGTTCCTATCTGGATCTCAAAATCCTTTTTGGTGAGATTTCCTTTTCCCATCATAAGAATAGCTGCTTTTTTAATCTCTTCCTCTCCTATGCTCAGACCCTTATAGCTTCTTTGCCTAATATCGTCAACTAATTCATAGAATAATGATGACGATAAAACCATCTTCCCTTTATCGGGTGATTTCACCGTTATCAACGATAAAAAATCCTGAATAAATGTTTGTTTTTTATCTTCAAAAAAACTCAAGAATTCTTCGACATTGCGCGGAGACATAAAAAATAATGCGAGTTTTTTCGTCTTCATCTTGTTAATTAAGTTTGTCAAATTCTTAACCACCTCTTCCGTTGTCAATCCAAGCCCGATATGGGCCTCCATATTAAAAAAAATATTGGTGTCAAGAATGTATTTTTCCATACCATATTGTATCACAGGGGTTATTACTCTTGTATTCTTACAGGCATAATAATATGAAGGAAGTTTGGATTTTTCTCTGTTTTGAATACTGCCGGCGCATCCGAACGTAAAAGCTCAATAATTATTTTTTTGCTATCTATGTGGTTTAAAAATTCCGTAATGAATTTATAATTAAAGGCAATGCGTTGCTCCTCTCCTTCGACTTTGGCTTCCTGGAATGTGGTATCCCGCTCGCTTACCTCTGTTTTTGGTTGTATTTGAAGGCCTTCATTCGTAACATGCAGAATAACGATATTGGATATATCGCGGGCAAAAATCGAAATAAGCTTAATATTCTTCAAAAAATCTTCCCTATCTGCTTCTACGGTTGTTTTCTTTTCTGACGGAATCACTTTTTCGAAAGGGGGATATTCTCCTTCTATAATCCTCGTATAGAGGTCGTTATCATCTATTGAAAAGAGCATTATCTTTTCCTGGGAAGAATATTGTAACGAAACATCCTCTCTGTTTTTCAGGAATGAAACCAATTCCGCCAAAAAGCTTGAAGGAATAATAACAGAAGGCAGATCTACTTCTTTTTTCAAAGTAAGCAATGAAAGCCTAAACCCGTCTGTGGTAACCATTAATAAATCGTTTTCCCTGACGGTAATATCTACCCCTGTCAAAACCGGCCTCGTATCATCTGCTGAGGCAGAAAATAATATCAATGGAAGGTTTTTTAGAAGAAACTGAGTTTTTATTTTTTGGGGTTTTTCTTTCACGATGGGAGGAAAGGGAAAGTCTTTTGTCGCCATTAAAGAGAATTCTCCTCTTGTTTTTTGTTGGGTTACGATTATTTCTTTTTCCTTAACCTCTATGTCTATTTTTCCGGGTAATAATAAAGAAATAAATTCTATGAGCTTTTTAGGTTCTATGACCAATTCAAAAGAGCCTGTTTCATCCGATTCTAAAAATGTATGATAGTATGAGTTAAGGTTTGTTGAGTACAGATGAATTTCTTTTCCTTGTTTTTTAATATAGACCCCTTGTAGGACCGTAAGAGAAGACAATCGGGAAGAAGTGAAGTGGGATGCAAACGTAAGTTTTTCTAAAAGAATTTCCTTTTGAATAGATAGTTTCATATATTAGTAGTAATAGATAGTGTGTATAAGTGTATAAAAAAGAAGATGGATTTTCAATACAAACCAACTTGAATTTTTTCGCTGTTCATAAGCCGTGGATATTATGTCGACAACGATAGCGATTGGAGTATCTTATCAATACCCTGCTTAAATGCGGGGTCTCTCATTATCAGCCCGTTTATTTTATCTACTCCATGGATTACGGTGGTATGATCTTTTCTCCGGAGTATATATGCGATTTCATCCTGCTTGAGGTCTAGCTTTTCCCGTAAAATATACATAATTATCTGTCTGGGAAGGGCGATGGCGTCTGTCCTGATGGAGTCTTTTATTTTCGATTGTTTCACATCGTAATAAAGACAAACGGCCTTAATAACATCAGATGGTTGTATTTTTTTTACCTGCGTACTCATCTTTTCTGAAAAAAAAGCGTCAACAACGTCCAGGTCTATTTTTTCCTTTGTTCCCAATATTTTTGCATATATAGACAGCAGCGTTCCTTCGAGAGCTCTGGAATCAGCTACCCGCTCGGCTATAATTTTTGCCGCCTCAATATTTATTTCTATGTTTTTTTCTTTAGCCTTGATAAGTATAATGGCGGTCCGCAGTTCAAAATCAGGCGGCTGAATGTCAACGATTAAACCGCCGGAAAATCGAGACCGGAGCCTGTCTTCGAGATTTTTTATTTCTGAAGGGGGTTTATCCGAATTGAGTATAATTTGCCCACCGGCAGAAACGATAGAATTAAACGTATGGAAAAACTCTTCCTGTATGTGGGTTTTTCCCGCAATAAACTGCACATCATCGAGTATAAGGAGGTTGAGGTATCGATATTTTCTACGAAAGCGGGATGTGGTGTTTTCCCTAATTGACTCGATCACCTCGTTGGTAAAATGCTCTCCGGGACAAAAATACACTTTTTTACCACTGTCTTGTTCTAAAATTTTTCGGGCAACCGCCTGGGCAAGATGGGTTTTTCCCACGCCAACACCACCATAAAGAAATAAAGGATTATATGCTGTTCCGGGGTTGTTGGAGATTGCCTGGGCAGCGGCGTATGCCACCTGGTTTGTAGAAGAAACCGCAAAATTGTCAAAGTTATATTTGTTATGCAATCCGCTTTTAACAAACACATCTTCAATACTTGGTCTGAATGATAAAAGGGGAGAGTCTTGTTTCTTTTTCTTTTCTATGAGTGAAAATTCTACTTTCACCCTTTTTTTTGCGTAGTTTTTGAGTTCCAACTCGATTTCCTGAGTGCGTTTTTCCAGGTATATTCTAACACCTTGATTATCATAACCAAGCACGATTTTGTCTTCGGTGATTTCCAAAGGTTTTGTTTGATTTAAAACAGAAAAGAGAAATGGAGATTTGTTGGGATCTACGGAAAAAGACTCCAAAAACCCTTCCCAGAAAGACGACAGTAATGACATAAATTAATAATGTGGATAACTTATCCACAAATAATAAACATTTACACATGAAAAAGCAAGGCCAATTTTAGGCATGTAGAATATTTAGAACAAAAAAAAGAAAAAGAGACGAAAAAAACAGGTGATTATATTTTTGAAAGGACTCTTTTTACCAAAGAGTCTGTGAGCCGGTTTTTTTCCCGGTAAACATGGGAATAGCTTATTGGAACGGCAATTTGGTTTTCAAGAATTCGGATTTTCAACACAAACTCGCGGAGTTGTGCGTTTTTTGTCTTATATAAACCATTGAGTTGGTTTGCCATAAGGTTTGAATCGGTATATACGCTAATTTTTTCAACAGACTGCAGTTGATTGTTTTTGATGAGGTCAAGCGTTTTTTCCAAAGAGCGCATTAATCCAGTATATTCGGCCACATTGTTAGAGGCGATACCAATTCTTTCACCAAGCGATGCGATAAGACTGGAGTCTTTATATATAACATATGCATAAGCAGCTTGGCCGGGATTATTAAGGGAACCTCCGTCAGTATAGATAGTAACAATCATAGTTCTTAAGTATACAGGTATTATCAAGAGGTTTAGAAGATTTTGCGGTCAAAAACGGTTGGTGGCTTATAGCTCGCCAAGTTTTTCTTTTTTTTCAGCCTCCTCTTTTACCAGGTTAAGAAATCGCTCTGTAGAAGACAATCTTCTATGGCCGACAAGTTTAGCAATATATTCAACAGAAGCACCATTCATTAACTGATGTGCAATAAACGTATTTCTCAAATCGTTAACCGTAGCGTTTTCTACACCAACCTCCCTGAAACAACGGGATATGATTTGTCTGATATTGCGGATAAGGAGAGGGTGCCCGGTCCGCGTGATGAACAAATGTGAATCCTGCGCTTCCCCACGTTCTTTTAGATAATCCTCAATAGCTTTTTTTACCGCTTTGTTTAAAGGGACATCCCGCTCCAGTGTTTTTCCATAGACCTTTATATGCAAAGAACTGTCTTTTACGTCTTCCACACGAAGATTGGCGAGCTCGCCAATCTTAACACCAGTCTGGAGCAATACCTCAACAAGCGCATATGTTCGTAAATCTTCTTTTGCAAAATCGCGTAAGGCTCTGTATTCCAATTTGCTAAATATGCGCGGAGGAGACTGGGTATATTTAGGATGAGAGACGTCAAGAGACGGGTTTTGCTCTATTACTCCCTCATTTTTTAGGTATCTGAAAAAAGTGCGGATCGAGTTGAGTTTGCGCGAAGCTGATTTTTTTGCATAGTTGTCGGTGATGAGTTTGTTAATAAAACTGTCAATATGCTCTTTTTTAACTTCTCTGATATCGTTTATTTCCTTGCTGGTTAAAAAGCCCGAGAACTGCTCAAGATCTTTTTTATAGGCTACGATGGTGAATGAAGATTTTCCCTGGGATTGGAGGTATTTTATAAATCTTTCAACCAGAGAAGGTAATAGAAAATTATCCATAATGCCCTATAATATATCATATTATTATATGGATTGCAAGTGGCTGATATATTTGATATACTACTTATTCTAAGGAGAATTCAATACCGATGACAAAACAAACAAGCACTTCGAGCCACCCAATGGAGGCTCTTCTTAAAAAACAAAAACTGCAGAGAATCAAAAAAGGACAGGAAATCGACGCGAAAATAGTGTCATTGTCCAAAAAGGGCACAACATTCGATATCGGCGGGAAAGCGCTGGCCGTTCTCGGAGAGCTGGAAGTAAAAGAAATAACAACCTATCTTCCTTATTTAAATGTTGGGGATGTGGTTAGAGCTAGGATAATATCCGAAGAGTCAAAAAATGGATTTCCCGTAGTATCTTTACAAAACTTCTTTGAAAAGGGAAAATGGGAGATTTTGAAAGAAAAAAAAGAGAAGGAAGAAGAAATAGAGGTTGTATGCGGGGAATACGGGAAAGGCGGAATCTTTATTGACTTTATGGGCATACGCGGCGTCATCCCGAAAATCCAGCTTACCGAGCCGTATATTTCCACCCCCGAGAAACTTGAAGGCCAGAAGATAAAAGTCAAGATTCTTGAAGTTGACAAGGAAAAAAACAGGCTGGTTGTTTCGCAAAAAGCATCGGTCTTGAAAATCTCACAAAAAGACTTGAAAAAGAAATTTGATACAATAAAAGAAGGCGGAAAGTATAAGGCAAAAGTATTGGGAGTATCCGAGTTTGGTGCATTTTGTGAGGTTGAGGGCGTTGAAGGGCTTATTCATATATCGGAGATTTCGTGGGAAAAAGTATCCAATGCCGCCAACTATTTGAAAGCGGGGGACGATGTCGATGTAACGGTCGTGGAAAAGAATCCTACGGACCTAAAGCTCAATCTTTCTTTGAAACGCTTGACCAAAGACCCATGGCAAGATATCGAGAAAAAGTATCCGAAAGACAAAGAAGTTGAAGGAGAAGTGGTGAGAAAAGAAAAATATGGCTATTTTGTGCGTCTGGAGCCCGGTATTGAAGGATTGATACACGTAAGCAAACTTACAGGAACAGAAGTCATTAAAATTGGACAGAAAATTAAAATCTTTGTTGAGCGTATCAACAAAGCGGAACGAAGGATGAGCCTCGTACTTCCCGCGACAGAAAAACCCGTGATGTATCGATAAAAACTCAGGGCCTAAAATCACTCGATCAGTGTTTTTTCCTCATCGGATGCAATAACCTTGAAGCCTACGTGGGCATGCCCTGCAAAAAAGAGTCCTTCACCCACACCGGTTGATAACAGGAAATGTTTTTCTCCGCCGGTCAGATAGAATGTTTCGGTGATTTTTTCAACCGCAGCGGTTGACTGCTTGAGGATTATCTGCAAAGAAGAGTTTGTGATGATGGCTCTTCCTTCATCCGTAGCCAAAAAATCCTCCACGTCCTGCGTGATGGTAGTTAATCCAAGCTGATATTTTCGTGCGCGTTTCGCAAACGAATGCAAATATGCGCCCGAATCCTTTTGTTTGATCAAATACCATGCCTCATCGACTACCAGCATACGTTTCTTTCTCTCTTTTCGTACTCTATTCCAAATATAATCAAGCACAATATACATAGCAACAGGCCGTAAATTTTCCTCAAGGTCCCGGATGCCGAAAACAGTAAACGGATTTTTAATATCAAAATTTGACTGTTGATTAAAAATACCCGATGCAGAGCCGCGTACGAATTTTTCAAGACGGTCGGATAGTTCTTTTGCTTCAGGCGTTTCCATACCGATCAATATTTTATATAGATCTTCCAAAAGCGGAGGTTCGTTTTTGAAAGTTTCCTGCTCCTGGGTAATTCCTTTTTCCCGATAGGTCAAAACAAGCGCCCGGTCGAGCAAAGCATCCTGCGATGGAATGAGTTCACCCATGATAACGCGCATAAGCGAATGCAAATCAAGGATTTTATTCGAAAGTTCATCGGGCTCAGGATCAACGGCCGTCAGATCAAACGGATTGATTTTATACTGGGACGAAGTTGAAAATACGACAAACTCTCCGTTTACCGATCTACAAAGGTTCTGGTACTCATTTTCAGGGTCGATAATAATGACATCAACGCCCATCATGAGTAAACGAAGGGATTCAAGCTTGACGAAAAAGCTTTTCCCCCCTCCCGATTTGCCCAAAATAACCGAATTGGCGTTTTCCAGCGTGAAACGATCAAAGATGATCAGGCTTCCGTCATGCTCGTTAATGCCGTAGAGAATACCTTCGTTTTTGGTTAACGATGCGGTTGCAAATGGAAAGGTCATGGCGAGAGACGTGGTATCCATGTTTCGCCATACTTCCAGCTTGTCGTAAAACATCGGCATAGTTGATTTGAATCCCTCTTCCATTTCCAAAGTTGCCTGACGAGCAATGATCAAGAGAGAAGAAAGAACCGAATCGACTTGTTTTGCAATTTCATTGAGTTCTACAAGGCTGTCTGCCGGTATAGTGATATAAAGACCGAATTGAAAAAAACGTTCTGCCCCTTTTGCTAATTCGGCCTGTAAGGAAAGAGCGTCGTCCAAAGCAACCTGAACAGTCGGGTCAACAACTTTCCCCGACTTAATATCTCCTTCTATTGTCGCCTCCATCTCCGCAATCTTATGTTTCAGGTCGTCAAGTACGTTTTTTGACTCGGTCGGGTAGATATACATGGAAATATACAAAGGATGGTCAAACGTAATAAGAGGATAAAGCCAATTCGCACCAACATACCGAGGATACCCAACCACATACAGCGTGCGGTAGTATTTATCGTCAACCTTTAAATTATTGAAATCTACTTCAATAAAAGAAGGCGCAACCATATCCTTGATCGATACCGATCCTTTTGCCAAAAAATTCGCAACGTTTTGACTTGTAGGGATAGTTGGAGTAGGCGCATTGGAAGCGGTTTGTTTTTTCCCAAAATTAAATAAATTCATTATTGTTATCCGGTTGTCATAACTACATCGGTATAATTCTCGATAGGCGCGAGTCTTCTACCGGTAGCAGACGGATTATATAAATTGTAAAAAAGCTCGACCAGCTCCTGTTTTTCAAGCGTATTTCCTTTCAATCCGATTTTTGACAAAAGGCGTAACAGATTGTCGCGTTTAGGGTACAGAGATGTTTTTGCGCGTGCAATAACATACTCTTTCCGTAACCCTGAGACATTTGCGCCGGAGATCCCCATCTCAAGGGGAGAGAACGGCACGATAAAGAAAAAACGCTTTTCAAGAACGGTGTTTTTTTTGATGATCGTTTTGATGAATTCTTTATAGCTCGATAACCGGTTGCGAATGAGTTCAACCTGTTGTTTACCGATCCGGCCATCAAGATAATCAAGATATGAAGAAACGTCCATTTTTTTGGAAAGAATAAGAATTTGTATGGGAAAGGATAATGAGTTAAGAAGGCTTGCGTACGCGTATATCATTGACGCCTGTTCCTCCTGTGACAAAAGCCAAAAATTTACCGCATTCACTTCGACGACTATCGCAGCCGAAAAATCCTTCATGATGATTACATCGTCTTTTATTTCCTCGATCTCGATAAAATTTTGCGTTGATGATTTTATCGGCGAGGTGGCATTGACATCGGTTTTATACCGAGAGGGCGGCGTTGTCGATGCCCCGTTTGTTTTTGGTTGTTGTGGTTCGCCTGCCATAATAATAAAGCTAATTGACGCTTATAGCATTTCTTTTGAAAAAAACTCTATCGGCTTGGTTACCTGGGATTCAATCGCAATATTCATTGTATCAAATACGTATGTGTTATTCGGGTCCTTGGTTTCGAAATTGTACTCACCGGGAGGAAGTGGATTAAATGTTGCGAATATACCGTGTGGATTGGTTTTTAAAAGTCTCACCACATTGCCTTTTGTGTCTTTGACGTAAATAAGAATGCCGGGCAGAGGAATTAGTCTATGGTTTTTTACAATACCGGTAAAATAAGGGTGTTTTGTCAACCCTGAACCGTGCTCACTCTGGTTTAGGCTTGGTGGAGTTACTTGAGTTTTCTTTTGCGGCTGTATTGGATCCTCTGTCTGTTTTTTTTGGGTCTGTCCGCTCAATGAGGATGATGGCATTTGAAAAAGATTACTGACAGATTGTTTTTTTGTATTCGATCTCTGAGTTGAGCCTTTTGAAGCGAGATATTGGGTAAGCTTTTCTTGGGAATCTATATGAGTCATGACCCTGTGTGGATCAGAATTAAAATACAGGTTTTGCAAAAAATACAACGGATGGTTTGATTTATGATACGTATACTGGGTTGGTGAGGTGAGACGTTTGGAAAAATTTCGTATCCAGACATCCATGGGTCGGTCATTGATAGGCAGAAATGCAAACGCAAATCCCATAGCGCCGGTTAACACGCCAAGAAAAATGTTTAGAAGAGGAATCGGAAAAAGCGTATAAATAATAAAACCGATAGGAATAAATATAATAAGATAAATAAACTGTTTGACTGTCAGGAAGCCAATAAGTTTAAACTCGAATGTTGTGATCTGGCGCGGAATCGGATGCTGTTCCATAGTTCCAGAATACCATAAAATGCAGATAGAGTGTTCATAGACGAAGTGCTTACTGTGGACCTACGGGGAATTGAACCCCGACCTACACTATGCCATAGTGTCGTTTTGCCGTTAAACTATAGGCCCTGTAAAACTCCGCTTTACACGGTAAACCTCCTGGATATTGAGTTTCTGTTCCGATATTATAGAATATTATTGATGATATTTAAAGACCGCGTGGACGCGGGAAATAAACTGTCAGAGCTTCTTCTTCGAGACAAATTCCTTCAAAAGCATAAAGACCGGGTGGTAATAATTTCGTTATTAAGAGGTGGGTTTATTGTCGGCAAACAGATTGCCCAAGCTTTTGGTAGTTTACCCCGTAACCCCGGAGCGTTCTGGTTACGGGGTGGACTCATTCCGCTCGTTGTGGTGAAAATTGTTTCTCCTGACAACCCGGAATTGGCGATCGGCGCGCTATGTGGAAAAACCGTATATAAAAACACTATTCTTATTGACAAACTTCGAGTAAATGCAGAACAGCTTAAAGAACAGATAATAATTGCAGCGCAAAAACAAAAAGAATATCTTCATACCTACAAGTTGAATAAAATAAGATACAGCCTTCGGATTAAAAATAAAATAGCAATATTGGTAGACGATGGCATTGCAACAGGTGCATCAATATATGCTGCGGCAAAGTTTATCTCATTGAAACATCCGGATAAACTTATTTTAGCTTCTCCTGTTGCTCCACGGAATTTTGAGTCATTATTTTTTGATCGAGTCTGTATTTTTCATGTAGATCCAAACTTGTTAGCGGTCTCTCAATATTACGAAGAGTTTCTCCAGGTGAAAAACAAAGAAATCGACCTACGGGGCTAAAATTGGAGCATAAAAGCGTTATTTTTTTATATCAAATCCGTCAAAAATTTCTTTCGGTTCCTGCCAAAAAATTTCAACATCATCCACTCGTGCAACAGATGACCCTTTTTTTAATTCCGCGATCATGTCGTTGGTATTTTGTTCTTCTCCCTGTATTAAAGCCTCAACTCCACCACCGGGTCCAAAAATATCAGGTTTGTTAAAACTATTTTTTACCCAACCCGTAATAGAGTTTAATTTCGCTTGTATTTTAGTCCATGCTCGAAAACCTACGCCGATGACATCGCCTTTTATGTATACATGTGCTTGTTTTAACATAATATTTACAATTTTGAACTGGTAATTGACGGATCAATATCTTGGACACGGTGTAAATAATTTTCCGCCCGGGCTCTATTACCGGCCAGGAGATTTTCCTTATATAGGGCATATAAAATATCTCTCGAGTACGGGTTAAATATAAGTAATTGTTCAAGATTTTGTATCATGATATTACGCTGTTTTTCTTCATGAAAAATCATGGAAGAAAGAGGCTTGTTATAGATTGTATCGAATTTTAATGCTTCACTGGAGAATTCAGGGGTCTGTCGTATGAGTCTTAGGTAAGATATTACTGCCGATTGATTGTTGTTGACTAACCCGAAATATAAAGAAGATACCATTTGAGACGATAAGATATTGATTATAAGAAAGCCAAATAAAACTATATATACGGTAGTTTTGGTTGACTTTTGTATGATATGTCTATGGTGAGGGACGGATTGTATAAATGTAGGAAACCATAAGTAGAGTTTTGCCAGGACAGTTTCCTTAAGAGAAGTTTTTTTTACATTCTTCTTCTTATGCGTTATGTTTCGTGTTTCATGTTTCATGCAGTTATTATATACTTTTTATATGGATCCTACATATATACAATTGCTCGGAGACAAGTTGTTTACGCTTGGTATAGCGCTTATTGGAGCTCTATTTTCAGCATGTGTGACATTATTGTTCCTGTATCTGCTCATTATTTATTTAAGATTAAAGAAGCGGGAAAAAATATCCCTGGAAATGGTGACCTTGGAGATCAAAGTACCGAAAGACAATGAAATTAAAATAGACGCGGCAGAACAGATGTTTGGGTCGTTTTCCTCATTAAAAAAGTCAGGCTGGTTTTCTTTTTTGGATCTTGACGACGTTATTTCGTTCGAAGTAGTCGGTAGGAAATCCGAGATCAATTTTTATGTTTCTGCACCTTCACGCATAATCGATTTGGTCGAAAAAACAATCTATAGCTATTATCCAAATGCGGATATTAGAAAGGTGGATGAGCCGAATATTTTTACCGAAGATGGTAAAGTCGCATACGGAGCCGTTGCGCAGAAAGATTATCCGTATATGCCGCTGAAAGTGTTTAAAGATTTGGCGACAGATCCGTTGTCGGCAGTAACGTCTGCATTATCGAAAATGGGAGACAATGAAGGCGCGATGATACAGATTCTCATCAGGCCGGCAGCATCAAAATGGAAAAAACAGGGAAAATCATTCGTTTCCACGACCAAAAAAAACGAGTCAAATCCTGAAAAAGCAACATTCAAGACCGACCCGAAAGTTCTGGAGCGTATCGAGGATAAATGCACAAAATCAGGCTTCGAGACAACAATACGGTTCGTAGTCTCCGGTCAATCAAAAGAAAGCGCAGGTATGCACCTAAAAAATATAAAAACAGCTCTTTCCCAGTTCAATTCCGATACCAACAACTTTTCCGGAAGCCGCATTTTTTTTAAGGGAGGATTCATGATTAACTTCATCTATAAGTTCTTTCCGGTTCTCGAACTGCCATTTTCCAAATCCATCTCGATTTTATCAAGCGATGAGTTGGCAACCATTTATCATTTTCCAAACAAAACAGTTGAGACGCCGCATATCCAATGGCTCAAGGCGAAAACAGCGCCGGTTGCCTTTGAGGTTCCCCAAACCATTGGCACATTCATGGGATTCGGTTATTACCGCGGAGTGAAACGGCCGGTATGCATAAGCCCCGAAGATCGTATGCGACATGCCTATATTATCGGGAAAACCGGTGTGGGAAAATCAGAGCTTCTGAAGGAAATGATCAAACAGGATATTAAAGCAGGGTATGGCGTGTGTGTGATTGATCCGCACGGAGACCTCGTTGATGATGTTTTGAAATTTATTCCGCCGAATCGCGCGGAAGACGTTGTCTATTTTGACCCCTCTGATACGGAGCGCCCCATGGGGCTTAATTTACTTGAGGCGAATACAGAAGACCAAAAACATTTTATTACCACCGCAATCATCAATTTGATGTATAAACTGTATGATCCGCAAAGAACCGGTATTATTGGTCCACGGTTCGAGCACGCGGTCCGGAATGCCATGCTTACGGTTATGTACGAACCGGGTGCAACATTCGTCGAGGTGATGCGCGTACTGCAAGATCCGAAATACGTGCAGGAACTTCTTCCCAAAGTCCAGGATCCGATTGTAAGACGCTACTGGACCGATCAGATTGCGCAGACTTCGGACTTTCATAAATCTGAGGTTCTTGACTATATCGTGTCCAAATTCGGTCGTTTTGTCACCAACAAAACCATGCGCAATATCATCGGCCAGTCAAAAAGCGCGTTCGATTTTAGAAAGGCAATGGACCAGGGCAACATCTTGCTCATAAACCTGTCAAAAGGAAAGCTTGGTGAGGAAAATTCGAGCTTTTTGGGATTGGTCCTGATTCCAAAGATCCTGATGTCTGCCATGAGCCGCCAGGAAATACCTGAAGATGACCGTCGGGATTTTTATCTGTATGTTGATGAGTTCCAGAACTTCGCCACGCCGGACTTTGCTATCATATTGTCCGAGGCACGAAAATATCGTCTGGCTCTGACCGTGGCGAACCAGTTTATCGGACAGATGGAAGAGGAGGTGAAAAACGCGGTATTCGGCAACGTCGGCACCCTGATTTCGTTCAGAATAGGCGTTACAGATGCCTCATATGTCCAGCGCGAGTTCCAACCGATATTTTCCGAAGCAGACCTGATCAATATCGAGCGTTTTCACACCTATATGAAAACCATCGTGGGAAATGAGCCTGTTGCACCGTTTTCCGTTGACATGACCAAAGATATAAGTAAAATGAAGCACGAGGCAAACGAAAAAATCGCGCAGGCGATTATTCAGTTGTCACGTTTGAAATTCGGAAGGCCCAGGGAGTTGGTGGAAGCCGAAATCAGCCAAAGAGCGAGACTATAGAATTTCAAGCAATTATGTTGCAGACTTATAAAACCCACCTGACTGAAAAAACTCAGCTTACCGCTGATGTTTTTTATCTGAGTTTTGAGCTCGATGAACCCAAGGAATTCACGTTTATTCCCGGTCAATATATGATCATGTTGGTACCGCGAGCTCAGGGAGAATCGGTAAGAAGACTGTACTCGATTGTTACCACACCGAGCCAGAAAACAGGTTTTTCCCTTTTGATAAAAGAAATTCCGGGAGGAGCAGCATCTACCTATATACAGACGCGTAATTCAGGTGATATCGTACAATTCCAAGGACCCGCAGGAATTTTCAGTCTAAAGCAAACTCTGCGGGACAAGATCTTTCTGGTGACCGGATGCGGATTGGCACCAATCCGTTCGATGTTCTACTCTCACATTAATTCTGTTCAGTCAAACTTTCGGTTGTTTTGGGGAATTCCGAAAGTTGAAGATGTATATTTTCTGGACGAATTGAAAAAACTGAGTAGTGAACATCCGAACTTTCATTTTCACATCTGTCTTTCCCGAGAGGAAAACCTGGATAAAATTCCTGAGGATGACAGGAAATATTTTATCCTTAGCCATATAGACAAGGGCTTTGAACGGACAACAACGCAGCAGGGCGTAAATATAAATGAAGCTGAATATTATTTATGCGGTAACCGCGATGTGACGGATTCTCTTAAGGAATATCTGGGCGAGAAACAGATACCCAAAGAGCAAGTGTACTTTGAAAAATTCTAACTTTTATGGATATCTTTATCTGTATTTTTATATTTATTCATTAACTCATTTTATCATTCATTGGAAGTATTGGTCGGATTGGTTTATTGGTAGTATTTATTAAAATCTCGTTACCAAAAAATCCGCCGGAATCTGCGGATAAGATTGGAAGAGTTGGAGAGAACTGGAAACGTTAGTGTCTTTGGTTTGGGCCTGGGCGCTGGTAATTTTACCCTGGGGAGGCAAATCGGATGTATTTTCTATGCCGATTTTGGTATCTGCGAATAAAACATGCATAACCATAAGTTTCATATTGCTTAATGGTTTTTGGATTGATGTTTTATACTCGAATGATACGTTGTTTAAAACTTGTTGAACAGGTCCGGATGTGGAAAGGGCTGTTGATAGGTTTTTATTAACTTTATTACATGGGTCAATCAGATCATGACTTACCGCATTATTTGTTTCACTGATATACGTAAGTTCTACCGCAGGACAATTATTTTCCGAGTCCACATATATATATGCGTTTACATTGGATGGAGAACCGAGACCGGGATAGTTGCTTAGATAAAAAGTATATGCTTGGTCTTTTTGGATAAGGGGAGTAATAAAGACAGGGCCTGTTGTATTGGTAACCGTTGCATTGCCGTTGAAACCAGATAAACTGCTAAGACCAAGATCGCTTATTGAGTACGAACTACCGGCGCTTTTCAGTAGCCCGGCCTCAAGGACAGATTCCGCTGCAGCAAAAGCACGTTGTTGATCTTGTTCCAGTTTTGTCGTTTTGGTTTCGGTTTGTGCGTTAAACGAAATGGAAAACAACACGATTACCACGGTTGTTAAAAGCATGACGATAATCAGAAGCACCTGTCCTGATTGGGGTTTGTGATTTTTCATAAGATTAAAAATCAAAATAACCTATAGTTCTTTTAAAAACCACTCAGCCTGATTAAGGTTGATTACCTAAAATTATACCACGTTCTATCTTTTGGCAATGCTTCGATTAATTGTATTGATTTTGATATTAGTGTTGAATGCTCTGATCATAGGTTGACGTTGACAGATACGGTAATAAATTAATATATGCGGTTGGGTCAAACACGACAAACAGGA
>CAZBEJ010000011.1:15639-20134 GCA_964490915.1 uncultured Gammaproteobacteria bacterium | reverse complement strand
TGGAAAAAGCCGGTGAGCTGGTTAATTCAAACGGCGGAGACTGGGGATACATCACTTTAGTCATTCAAGATAATGACCGCAGTCACGACAAATGGCAGGAGATATTTAATCTTCTTCGGCAGTACCATCTGATTCCCATTATTCGTTTAGCTACCCATCCTGATGGCGCGAGTTGGCAACGGCCGTTGAAAAAAGACGCCAGCGGTTGGGTCGATTTTCTTAATAGTCTTAACTGGGTGGTAAAAAACCGCTACGTGGTTCTTTTTAACGAACCCAATCACGGAAGCGAGTGGGGTGGTGTAGTTGACGTGGAAAACTACGCGGAAGTGGCAAAAGCCTATGCACAGGCACTAAAAGCAAGAAATCCCGATTTTTTTGTCATGCTTGGTGCGCTTGACGCCTCAGCACCGACTTTTATGCCAGGGTATTTGGGAGAAGAATATTTTTTCCAGAATTTTTTTCAATCGATCTCCCCATCGGATTTTGATAAATTATTTGATGGTTTAGCTTCGCATTCCTATCCGAACCCGGATTTTGCAGGAAGCCCTTATAATACGGGAAGAGGAACGGTGACTACATATGATTGGGAATTAAAGTTACTGCAAGGTTTTGGCGTTACCAAGACGCTGCCCGTATTTATAACAGAAACAGGGTGGAGTGGCAAATTACTATCAAGGGATATTATTGCAAGCAATTATCAAACGGCATTTCAATCCGTGTGGTTGCCGGATGATCGCGTGGTTGCGGTAACTCCATTTGTGTTCGATTACCAATCGGATCCCTTTTTGGGATTTTCTTGGAAAGAATATCAAAAAGATGGGTTTTATCCGCAATTTTATACAGTACAGGCAATGCAGAAAACCAAAGGAGATCCTGAACAAATTGATACAGGTGAAATCCATATTGATTTAGCAAGAGAGTTTGTTGCGAATTCCAACTACCATTTTAAAGTTCGCTTAAAAAATACGGGACAGGCAATATGGGATAGACAAAATGGATATTCCTTGCGTTTCAATTTTCCTGAAAAACAAATATTTGAATATGTTGCGTCTGATATTAAATCAATAAAACCATCGGAAGAAGCAGATGTAGACGTATATATAAAAACAGGTAACGATATCGGGCTAAACAAAACATCACTGGAGCTTGTAAAAAACAACAAAACTATTGTACACACTCCTGATTGGAGTTTTGAGGTAATTCCTTTACCAAGCCTTAGTTTTAAGACTCAACTGTATCCAAAAGTTATCAGCGAAGGAAATCGATTTGAAGTGCAGATATTTGACGAAAAGGAAGGAATCGTATTCAAGAAAAAAGGTTTGCAGGTAAGAGATGGGAAAGGGAATATTGATGATATTCAGAATATTATTCCCGGAAGACGTTATAGAATAGTACTTTTGAATCCATATTATTTACCACGCCAGGCAATTCTCATGTTCAAAAAAGGAGAAAATACAATTGAATTTAAACGAATGTACCCATTAGACCTAGATCAAAACGGCCATTTGGATTGGGGAGATATAGGAGAGTTGTTCAAGCACCCTGAATTAGTGCGGCTATTTTTTCCGTAGTCATTTATAATAAGGATATTATGACACCAAATGATCATGAACATCGTGGGGATGGCCAAAGACGTACAGATAGAAGAAGCAGAAGGGAGGAACATGAGGATAATGCTGACGAAGGGAGTAAAGGACAACCAGTAAGCGATCAACGTTCTCACCAACAACTAAGTGACGAACAATTGCAGGCACTGGCCGCTGCTGCGCAAACGCAGCAACAGGAAGCTTCGCAAAAAATACAGTCTCAGTTGGATGAAATCAAAGCGTCTCAAGAAGGGATTAGGGGAGAGGTTGCTGCAATAAAGACAAAAATCGAAAAACCAGAAGAACCTAAAGAACCTAAAAAAGAAGAAGAAAAACCTGCATCAACTGTTGTAGAACCATCAAAACCAACAACTACTCCACCAGCTCCTGCGCCTCAAAAAAAACCTTCTTTTTTTGATCAAATCGGCAAAGGGGTTCAATATCTCGGGAGAGCTGCGGGGTTGGGGGTACAAGCAGTTGCTATTCCTTTTTTTCTTGCAGCAAAGGCAGTTGAAGGAGTATTTGCCGCAGCAGATAAATTCTTTTATGGTATGGCTCAACAACTGGGGCTAAAACCAAAAGATACTCCTCCGAAACCAGCATAAGTTCTGTTATTGAAGGGATTGAAGATATTTCACATGTTTTTCAAGTTCATTAGTCTTTGTTAGGTAACTTCCAGGGCACACAATATCCGGCTTATATTTATGTTCGAGAATATAAGGAATTGTTTTGTCATTCATTGCCCCGTCAAGGGAAATTTTATTCCTATAGTTAGCAAGTCGTAATTGTTCAACTTTATTTAATGATTCAGGCAAAAAAGGATTACCTTGCAGTCCTGGATCAACTGTCATAATTTGTATTATAGGTATATTATCAATCTGATAATTATGTACAATAGTTTTTACGGAATCTTCGGGATTTAGTACCAGTCCGAAGGAAAATAATTTATAGTTCTTGATTATTTGTTGATAGTCAGGAGAAAGGGATGAATGAATAAGAATAGTTTCTATATTCATATATTTTTTCAGCTCCACCAATTTTTTTATGTTAGTTTCGTAGTCTTGTACCATGAGGTGGAATTCAAACCTTTTATTTAATAAAAGACTGTCCTTATTAAAGGTAGTCTTTATTAGCTCGTTGATCTGGACAGTTTTATTCGGAACGAATATGCCGTCAGCTATATCAACCTGAAAATAATTAAAATACAGAGAAAGTTTAGTAATTTGACTAAATAATTCCTCAGGAGTTTTTTCCAATATTGAAGGAAATGCGATCATGGTATTATTGTAACATGGATTTTCAACATGCTAAGCAGTACTTAACCGTTTTGTATAAGGAAATAAATGGATATGGTATTTCAGCTCAAGCTCGAAGCCGAATTTCAGTACTGAATAAAGGATATACCTATGGTGAAATTGTTCCAGAATCATTCCTAGACATGATGAATTTTGTAAACCCAAAAAAAGGGGAAGTATTTTATGATCTAGGCTCTGGGACTGGAAAAGCTGTTATCTTGGCCTCTTTTTTATTCGACTTTTCAAGATGTATTGGGGTAGAGATATTGAAAGAACTATACCAAACGAGTCTACAGGTTTTAAATCGATATAATACCGAAATACAACTCAATCATCAATATGGTTCTGTGGCAGAGTTTATCAATGCTAATTTTCTTGATTATGATTTTTCTGATGGAGATATCTTCTTTATGCATTCGACCTGTTTCGATGATCACCTTATGATTGATATCAGCCGTAAATTGGAACAGGTAAGAAAAAATACCCGTGTCATTACCGTAACGAAAACACTAGATTCACCGTCATTTTCGTTATTAAAAACGCACGCATATTACATGGGGTGGGGTAAAGCATCGATTAATTTTTACCAAAAAATCCTGTAACTACAACCCTTTTCAAATTATTTGTAGCATATAATCCATTGACAACCTGACATCAGTGTGCGAGAAGTATATATAGTTAGAATTTAGAGTTTTTGCGTATGCTTTCCACCGCGTATTCCGGATGTGTTGTCGGGCTCGACGGTATATTGATCAAGGTGGAGGTAGATGTCGCGGAACGCGGATTCCCAACATTTGCCATTGTTGGTCTTCCTGATAAGTCTATAGACGAGGCAAAAGATAGAGTTCGTACGGCAATCGTCAATACAAACTTTACAATGCCCGATTCCCGTATAACCGTCAATCTTGCCCCGGCCGATATTCCCAAGGAAGGGTCGGCATTCGATCTGCCCATAGCAATAGGCATACTTGCATCATCCGGGTTTATAAAGCCGGATTTATTGACAAACAGTCTTTTTATCGGTGAACTCTCGCTCCAGGGCACGGTGCGTCCGGTCAACGGTATCATCTCTATTATCATGATGGCACGGGAACAAAAGATTGCGCAGGTTTTTATTCCGCTGGAAAATGCGACGGAAACGCTGCTTTTTGACGACATAATCATTTACCCTGTAAGAAAACTTTCCGATCTCATTCTGCATCTCAACGCGCAAAAGCAACTAGTACCGCAGAAATCTGATGGAATAAATATGGTTACTGATGAGGAATACGAAACAGATTTTTCCGAAATTAACGGACAGGAGATGGCGAAACGGGCTCTCGAGATTGCCGCGAGCGGGTTTCACAACATCCATCTTAAAGGGCCGCCGGGCGCCGGTAAAACGCTGTTATCCCGTGCATTCCCGTCGATCCTGCCGCCGATGGAAAAACAGGAGATACTGGAAGTCTCGCGGATCTATTCGGTTGCTGGTTTGCTGCGGAAACAGCAGTTTTCACGTTCTCGGCCGTTCCGCTCGCCGCATCACACCGGTTCACGGATCGGACTGATCGGCGGCGGCAGTATCCCAAAACCCGGAGAGATTTCTTTGGCGCATCGGGGAGTGCTGTTTTTGGA
>CAZBEJ010000011.1:0-15539 GCA_964490915.1 uncultured Gammaproteobacteria bacterium | reverse complement strand
TGCTCAAACAGGCAATTGGCCGATTCTCGTTATCCGCGCGGAGCTATTTCAAAATTATAAAAGTTGCGCAGACGATTGCTGATCTGGTGGGAAAAGATACTATCGAGCAATCACAAATTAGCGAAAGTTTGCAGTATCGGTTTTATGAGGAGTAATCTTGAATAATTTTTAACTTCTCCGGTGTGAGAAATAATACAGGAAGTTTTCTGTAGTCTCGGTCATACGATATAATGGTCATTTTTTTCTCCTGTATTTCCGGATGAGAGGCAATCAAAGCATCAATAAACTTAATGGAGTATTTCTCATACCATTCCAAAGCTTTTGGATAATTATAATAGTCTTTAATATCTAATCCTCGTAAATGGAGGATGCTTCTTACTGCAATGGTTATATCTTTCTTAGGAAATTTGTAATATGAGTTGAGTGTCCAGACAATTTCTGTAAGAACAACTGTAGAAGTCCGTGCCTTTATTTTGTTCTCTTTTATTGCCTTTAACACAGAATAACAGCGAGCATACTGTGTTTCGTCTTCTTTGATAAGGACACGCAGAAAAATATTTGTATCGATAAAATACAACATAATTAAAATCGACGATACTGTTTCTCCATGTTTTTCCGAGCTTGTAAAACAGGCTTTTTCTTTTTTGGTTTCATTGTACCCGCTATTTCAAAAATATCAAAAGCTGGTTTAATAGCTATATAATCGTCTTTTGCCTCAACAAAAACCTTATTATAGATGCCGATGCCAATATGCTCTCGTATCTTTTTGGGCAGAGTCACCTGGCCTTTTTGCGTGACCGTAGTAATAACCTGCATATAAGTAATACTTTTAATTAAGTAATACCTCATTATAAAACGTATCCATACTCATTGTCAAGTAGTTTTGTTTGTCACCAAGATCGCTCCACGAGGATCTATGTATGCGAGGTAATCAAAAAGGGACTATAGTTTTTATGCAACATTAAAAAAATTTTTAATCAGTAAAATTTAGCTCTGCTGGGATATAATCTATAAAGTACGGCAATTGTTTTTACGTTAGGATATTTACCCCTTTCGATTAATTTTCTTTGACCTGCAGGATTATTTTTTGGATACCATATGTTTTCTACAGTGAGAGCATCATCGTAAATTTGGGTAGCTAATTTTGACAGTGCCATTAACTGGTCATCAGATAAATTTGCTACAAATAATTGCTGATAATATTCTGCGAATAAAAAATATTCTTCTTCGGTCCGTATTCTTCTTTTGTCTAAAGCGTAATTCTCAGGAACATAACCTAACATATGCACGTGCTTTGTGCTGGCAGATGATGCGCCAGGAATTCCACTTCTGTATGCTGCACTCGTTTCTTCTGGTTTTGGAGCCCAAATATCTACTTTTAACGAAGGATTTTCTTGTAAAAAGGGTGTAATATAAAATTTATCAATATGTGGGATATAGACATCTTTGAGAAAAGGAAAGGCAATTTTGTATGTATCTTGATGAACTAGCCTATCTTCTTTTTCCATTATGGAGTTATTATACTTCTTCTTCTTTGCAAGCGCAATTTGGTTATATTTGGTTATTTAGTTTCTACATTTTGAAATGCTTTTTTTAACCTTTATACTTTATCAACTTTATAACTTTTCAACCTTACAAACTACTACTTTTGTCGTTTATAATCCATTGACTGTCTTCTAATAATACAAGTATAAGATATATACGCGATCACATCTAAAATTTATACCTTTAGTTATATGCATAAACTGATTTCACCCACAGAATGGTTACTTCTGGGAGTATCAGGTCTATTTGATCTCGTTGAGAGTATTAAAGACCCTTTAGATATCGTAAAAAATTACTATCAAAATTTTTATGGGTATGTGCCGGATCGATTTAAAAAACATTATTTTTATTCATGCTTCTGGCGAAGTCTGAAAACAGGCTATATTACCAAAAAGATAGAAAAGGGAAGAGTTATTTTAGAACTTACTCCATCGGGTAAAATAAAACTGAAGAGAAAGTTTACTTATATTGATTTGCAGGATAAAGAATGGGATGAGTTATGGCGATTGGTAATTTTTGATATTGAAGAAATAAAAAAGAAAAAGAGAGATATCTTTCGAAACAAGTTAAAAGAACTTGGATTTGCACAATTGCAAAAGTCAGTCTGGATAACTCCGCATGACTTCTTGGTTGACATGAAAGAGTTTATTGAAGGGACAGATCTAGAAGAGAATACTATTTTAATCGAGACATCGCATATTTTTATTGATGATATTAAAGGTCTTGTAGCAAAACTTTGGCAAATAGAAGAAATCAGCTTGATGTATCAAGAAATATATGACAAATTAAGGTCATTAGATAGCATAAGAAAAGTTAGCGATCGCGAACAAATCTTATACTCCTTACGAGAAAAGATTATCAAGGTATATATGATTGACCCGTTTTTACCGAAGGAAATATTACCAGAAGATTGGTTGGGGGAAGAAGTGAAGGAACTCATCAAGGAAAACAGAGTTTTTTTAAATTAATATTAATTCATAATCTCGATGTTAGATAAAAAAATCTATTATTATCTTTGCTTTTCCTATTTCAACGGGATTGGGCCGATGACCTTACAGGCGCTTGCTGCGAAATTCGGCAGTGTCAAAAAGGCATATGAGGCAGATACGGGCAGCTTACGGGATGTATTGCCGGTATCATTAGCAGAGAAATTTATTGCATTCCGTACGAAATTCGATCCGGTGAAAGAACTACAAATGCTTAAGAAAAGAGAAATAGAGGTGATTTTTTGGGAAGACAAAAAATATCCTCCACAGCTAAAAAATCTCTCCGATCCGCCAATCTGCTTGTATATGAAGGGAGATATTGGATTGTTTTGTGACTCAGCAACGGAATTTTTTATCACACGAGAGTCTCACCGTCCCGCCTACAGCGGGACGGTCCCCTCGAAAGTGAAAAAAATTCCTTCTGCTTCGTCGGCAGAAAACAAAAATAAATTATTTTTCGCCATCGTTGGTACGCGGAAACCGACGCCTTATGGCCAGCAGATCGCCAAAAAATTCGCCGATGAATTGGCCCGGAACGGGTTTATTATTGTTTCCGGAATGGCTATGGGTATTGATGCGATTAGCCATAGAGGTGCGTTGGAAGCCGGCGGAAAAACAATCGCGGTTCTAGGCTGCGGCGTAGAGGTCATATATCCGGCGGTAAACCAAAGGCTATATTGGAATATTATAGAAACAGGCGGGTTAGTTATCTCCGAATTCCCGCCCAACCAGTTTGTCGAAAAAGGTTTGTTCATCGCCAGAAATAGGATCATTTCCGGGCTATCGCAAGGCGTATTGATTATCGAGGGGCTCAAGGATTCCGGTGCTTTGATTACGGCGCGCTTCGCAGCAGAGCAGGGGAAAGAGGTGTTTGCAGCTCCGGGACCGATAACTTCTCCTTTATCACAAGCACCTCATCTTCTCTTAAAACAAGGCGCAAAACTCGTTACGTCGGTTGAGGACATCTATGAGGAACTGGGTTTGCGGCTTTTGCCCAAGAAAAGAGAAGTTATAGAAATACAGCTAAACAGTCAGGAAAAAGAAATTTTTCAAGCCTTGCAAAAAGAATCATTGCTTATTGATGATATTGCACAACAAATCCAACAGCCAATTCATAAAGTTCTTAACACTATTTCGCTTCTTGAAATAAAAGGAATTATTGAAAAAAATAATGAGGGAAAATATCAAGTGAAGCTGTGAAAAGCTTGATACCCTGCTTTCACCCAAAATTTAGTGGATTCTGTCACTCATGAGCAACACTTCACTTCGATAAAACTCAGTGTAAACCCGCTGCGAGGCTCTGCTAAAATACCGCAATCCGCTTCTCGCTGGAACCCTTCTCATTTCGTGACACCTACTAAATTTTTGCACGTTAAAAAACTCATATTTTCATCTTATGCAACAAAATATTTACAGCTTGATTTCCTGTAATTTTTCGATAAATCCCTTTACATCTTCTTTGAATAATACAAAGCTATTCCGTTTTGACTGTTTTGTCTGTTTGTCAAATCTGGATTCGGTTATCCTCAGATAATTGTTGCCGGTTTTTGTTTGCTTAATGTCAAAGAAAAACGTGTGACCAGCGGATTTGAGCATGTTGGGTTTTGATACCTGATCAATCATTGTTCAGAACACCTCCTTACTATAAAAATAGAAATGAGTAATAAGAATTAGGCGCAGAAACAAGTCAAGAAGATAGAAACGAAAAGGTGGATGATAAAAAACCTATTTCTCACAATCCTCCATCTTGACAAGTCTCCATACCTATACCTATCTTTCTACTTTCTTTTTATTACGTCAATGGATTATAAGCCACAAAAGTGAGAAGTTGGAGGCTGGAAGCGAGAAGTTGGAACCGAAATATCAGGTTGTCAGTTATTCGATTGATTCGAAGAATTGCAACTGGTAATGAGCAGAGTCGGTGAAGAGTATCGAGGCAACCGCAATCGAGCATTTACGGTTTAACGCATGATGATGCAGGCAGTAAAATGTTGCAGCTTTGCGTAATTGGTGCATTTTATGGGGAGTTACGGCTTCATAAGGTTTTCCTTTTTTCAGATTGGCACGGGTTTTGACTTCGATAAAATAAATCTTTTTATTTTTCTCGGCCACAATATCGAGTTCCCCAAACTTCGAACGGAAGTTGCGCTCGATAACGGTATAGTGGTGATCAGTCAAATAAGTGGCCGCAATATCTTCACCTTGTTTTCCCAGATTTTTTTTATAAAGAGTCATCGTATTTAATCCCCACACCCATTTTCTACTATTTTTATTTCATTGTCCATGGATTATATGCTATAATTTTACTGTTTCCAATGGGTATAATGGATAAAATAGCCATAAAATCATTATGATAACTCATCAATACCTGAATGGCGGGTGGACTGATTCGAAGGATTTGAAAATTTCAGCGTATGATCTTTCGGTTACTCGTGGCTTTGGTGTTTTTGACTTTTTACGTACCTACAAAAACAAGCCTTTCATGCTTAATGATCATATAGATCGTTTTTTTAACTCGCTGAAAATACTTGGTATGAAATCAATCAGAACCAGAAAAGAAATAACCGATATTGTTTATGAAGGAATACGCAGGAATAAATTTAACGAAACCAACATCAAAATCATTCAAACCGGGGGGATGAGTGATGATGGCGTAATTCCCAATGGAAAACATGTATTTATTGCCATGTTTTCGCCTGCGATCATATATCCGAACGCATATTATGAAAAGGGAATCAAATTGATTACGGCGCCTATGGGCAGGATCTATCCCGGAGCAAAATCCCTCAATTATATGGCCGGAGTTATTGCATTGCAACAAGCAAAAAAAATAAATGCTGTCGAGGCATTGTATGTAGATAAAACATACATTTATGAATGTGTTACCAGCAATTTCTTTGCGGTAATAAATAGTCAATTGGTGACGACAAAACATGCTATTTTAAGAGGAATTACCAGAAAAGTCATTTTTACCATCGCAAAAGAGCTAAAGATTTCGGTCATCGAACGGGATTTGTTGGTTACAGAACTCGCGAAGCTTGATGAAGCATTTATCACTGCGTCAAACAAAGAAGTCATGCCAGTGGTAAAGATAGATAATACATATATTGGCAACGGCAAGCCGGGAATAATGACACGGACCATAATGGCTTCGTTTAAGGCTTACGTACAAGACTATGCAAAATAGAATTGTTTTATCCGTAACCAGAATGATGTAGAATGTAATCTACGGAGTTACCGTAAGCCAGGGATTACAGGATTTACTTTTTTTGAAGTTTTATTCAAACTGTATTGAGTTTTGTCCTCATCCATTTTTTTTGATCTTCTTAGATATTTTTCCTTCAATATGGGTTGAGTTGTTATGAAGATATCAATAAATTTTTTTGCGGATTCAAAATCAACATATTCGGACGGAAGAGCAAGAGTATTGATGTGATCGTTTTCCCGGCCATGCGCGATTTGTTCTTCGTTGAATCCGAGAGCGCACCGGATCCCTTTGAAACGATTCGCCGCCATGCTAACGCCAATACCTGACCCGCATATCACAATACCAAGAAATTCTTCCGGATTCTGCAGCACCGCTTCGGCCACTTTTTGCGCATAGTCAGGGTTGTCATCCTCAGGATCATATTGGTAGTTTCCCAAATCCTGCACGCGGATGTTTTTTTCTTGGAGATATTCGATGATTTTGTTTTTTAACTCGAAACCCCGGTGATCGGCTCCGATGAAAATAGTCATGCTACCAAGAGTATACCGGTATGGATGATGGAAAGTCAATAAGGTTACGGTTATGAGCGAGAAAAGAAGTTTAACAACCTGAGTAGGAATGTGTTATTGGTTTGAACGACCTGGCCGTTTTCCGCCGAAACCACCGCTTGGGTAGGTATGGTAACGGGGATAAGACCGAACAATTTCAATTCTTTTTGACCAACCGCCCTGTATACCAGTTGTCCGTCTTCGGTTGAGACCTGCAGTTTTGCCTGTGTTTGAGGATTGTCCATGATGTTGAGAGAGCTGATGATTTGCGCAGCTTTGTCAGGGAGAATGGCAACGGTTTTTGCGCCAGCAGATGTGGTGACAGTTAGCGCCTTCGTGGTAGGATTAACCGATAATGGAAATTCTGTGCTGGCATTTACGTTATTTGTCGTTATTTTCAGTTCCTTGTTTGCTTCTCCTGTTGAGATTTTCGTCGTTTCATCACCATTCTGTATTTCGAAATTATTCTGTTCCTGTTTAATCTCATGGCCTTTTGTATCCTGTATATCGACCTCGGTTTTTCCGGTATTCGATGGAAGGATATTCACATGTTCGATATCGTCATGTTTAATGGGTGTCGGATTCGGTATCGAGGGAGAACCGGGAATCATGCGCTGTTCCGATTCGCCTCTTTGTATATTTTCATGTTCTCCGGAGGTGCTTACGGCTGTGTTTTGATTTTCTTCGCCAAGCACCTGTTTGCTGCTGAATACGAGATCGCCGTTTTGCATCATGACCCAGTCGGCGCGAACCTGCGCTCGTTGAATCAGGAATACAAGAGAAAAAGCGACGATTCCAATCGTAAGTTTTTTTATCATATCTACACGATAGCAGAGATATGGATTGATGTCAATGAGGTTTTTCGTCTATCCAATAGGTCGGCTTACCCATGAATATCCAGCTCAGGTTCATTTGCTTGATATGGAGGATATATTCCCTGATGAATACGATAACGGTAATTACCGCGAATAGGGGATATATATCGGGAACATTCAGAAGCGATCCAAGAGAAGGGATTGCCAAGGTTATCACGAACACAAAAAATAATATCTCGAATATGTTTGGAAACAGGAAAAAATATATTTGTTTTCGGGTGATGAAAAACAGAAATTGGCCGATGGTGCGGAAAACAAACAAAACAATAAATAGCCTGAAATGAGGCGGTTTGGTAGTCATGAGGTATAATAAAATAAATACATACCAATAGTAATCCAAAACTTTGTCCCAGACCTGATAGGTGTGTTTATGGAAACCGGCTCGTTTGTAAAACTCGCCGTCAATCCAGTCAAGAATAAACTGAATAATGCTCGTTGGTATTACCGCCGCAAAAATGAGAAAAGCCGAGATTATTCGGAGAAAAATAAGCAGGTATGTCAATGAAAGATAGGGTTGTATTTTCTTGTTTCTCTCCACGTAATTTATCATAGCATAAATAATGTCGGTATAATAAAAGGTGTGTTCGATACCCATTGCCATCTAAATTTTTCAGCGTTCAAAAAAAACTTGGATCACGTTATACAAAACGCAATACAATCCGGCGTGCATACATTTGTTGTGCCCGGAACCGATTACAGTACATCGCAAAAAGCGGTAGAGCTTGCCGAACAACAGGAAAGACTATATGCCGCAGTCGGGATTCATCCGCACCATGTATACAAGTTAAAAGTTAAAAGTGAAACATTAGAGATTGAAATTCGGAAGATTGAGGATTTATTACGTAATCCGAAAGTAGTTGCGGTTGGTGAAGTAGGGATTGACCGACATTACTATCAAAAAACAAAATATGAAGATTATCAGGTTGATGATACATTTATGCAACTCCAGAAAGATGTTTTCCTTGCACAATTGGAACTGGCGAAAAAATACAAAAAGACGGTCATTATCCACAACCGGGAAGCGAAAAAAGAATTATTGGCATTCCTTACCGATCATCAGTCACTCATCACTAATCGCCGATGTGTTTTTCATTGTTGTGAACCTGACAGTGAGCTTTTGAATTATGCGGTAGGACACGGTTTTTTTATCGGCGTTGACGGAGACGTAACTTATAATGAGAATAAACAGGAATTCGTAAAAAAAATACCTTTGGAAATGTTGGTTCTGGAAACGGATTCTCCCTATTTGTTACCCGAACCTTTGCGATCTCAGAAATTATATCCCAATGAGCCAAAGAACATCAAGCTGACCGCAGGATTTATTGCGAAATTGCGCGGAATTACGCTTAAAGAACTGGCCAAAATTACTACCAGAAATGCAAAACAATTGTTCTCTATCCAATAACTACATTTCCTTTTTTGGTCCGCCGATAAAAAGGAGTGAAAGGATTGCCGCTCCTGCGAATCCGGATTCATAGGTATGAAGCCATCCGCCGATTATTGCGCCAAGAACAAAAAACACGATCATGAGACCAAGACTGAATTCGCTTCCCATGTTGATGGCAAAATGCATAACTATGATATAGGCAATTGCAATGAAAACGTATGTCCATACATTCATAACGTCGTCATTTAATTGCCGGGTATTTATGGCAAAATTATTTGGAATAGTGTCGTTGTGGGGAAAGTTGATACTGTTACCGAGATCTAATGTAGGAAGCGGAATGCCGAGAGTACCATTGTTCCCAACGTTGGTGTTCCCATTGTTTTGATTATTATTCTGTATTTGGGGTGGCGGTTGGGGAGGTTCAGGCAGCGCAGGAATATTTGCCGTAATAAACTGTGTGCAAGTTGCGCTTTCGGGTTCAACGCAAGGTCCTCCGTATGCACCAAGCTCGTTATTTGCATTCGGGATGCCGGGAGACCCGGTCCCAAGAGCGGGAGATCCCGGACCCGGATCAAAATTGCCGTCTCCAAATGGCGCCCAACCTGATGCATCCGGAGCAGGAGATTTAAGCAGAGGATCAGCGTTAAGATTTTTTTTCGCGTTATTAGGCTGGGTAAAATCGCAAAACTCATGATTAGGGTAACAAGGGTGGTTTTCTTTCCAGAAAATATTGTATGTAATATTTTTTGTGCCGTATTGAGCGACTTTATCAGGACAATTTCCCGTAAGCAAACCTAATCCTATGGTCAGTTCAGGATCTTTCACTATGTTATTGATGAAGTCCAGTGGACCGACGTTCTCATTGCAGCTGCCATCGATTGCTTTGCCGATTATTGTATTGTTGATTGCTTTAATCGGTTGCTGGCCGTTTCGATTGATATCATTTAAAAAAATAGTATTGACGATAAGGGCTGACGAATCATTAAGCGTAATGCCTCCGGCATCATTTGTATCTATAACCGAACGATATAAAACCAGCCTGCTGCTGGTGAATTTTAAACCACCTCCCTGAAACTCCCTGATATGTATATTTTTTATGGTAACATCCCCACCTGTACTGCAGAGAGCGGCACGTTGCGGATATACGTCAGGCTTGCTATGTCCTTCGCCGTATAAGACGGTTCCGTTCCATGCGCCGATCGGGCTGCCTTCGCCTTCTATAGTCAATTTCTTGGCACCCAGGTCGAGAAAGCAGGGTTTATTGACGGCACTTATATATTTACCCGTTTTGATAAAGACAGTATCCCCGTCAATTGCATTATCAACGGCTTTTTGTATGCCGTCTCCTCCGACTTGGTCGCATCCGGCGCCGGTTTGTTCACAGACCGTAAAAGTTTTCGCATAAGTCTTATTTGTTAGTAAGAGCGCGGTAAAACCTATGGAAAAAAAAACCGCCGTATTTAACAATATTTTTTTCATGGTATTATAGTAAGAAAATGCCGCTTGAATGTTGCTGATGAAAACTGTTTTGAACGTTCATACGCTTTTGATCCCAGATCATCACGGACATCCTGATGAAAATAGAGTTCGCCAATTGAATCTGCCAGGGCGCGCGGGTTATTTGGATCCGCAAAGAGCGCATCGTTGTGGGAAATTTCATGCAAAACATCAATATCCGAAAGAATTGAAGGGCATTGTTGGGATCCTGCCTCAAGATAGGAAAATCCGAATCCTTCGTCACGGGAAGAAAGAATGTTGACACGGGCCTGTCGGTATAGTTGAATGAGTTCTTCATCCGGGACAAAACCTTTGAGGATAAACCGTTTATCGTCTTTTATTTCCTCAAGGAACTGTTTGAGTTCCTTTTGCCAAAGATGAGTAAGTCGCGGCAGATTCTGTCGCGCGTGATCCCTTCTCTCCTGTGAGGCTCGGCTATGAATACCGCCATCCGCTTCTCGGAGAGACACTTCACTTGCGACACCTGCCGCTCTCGAAAAAACCTTTCCTACAAATATACACGTTATATTAATGATTTTTATCGCCCGTGCCAGATTCACGAGATTCTTGTTCCAGGTCGCATCGCCAACGTAAAGGCAGTATGGAGTATGGAGTATAGGGTATTTTGTATTATCCTCCATACTCGATACTCTATACGCTATACGTTTATCTGTAAATATTTTTGGCAGGCATGGATATATAATTTTAACTTTAGTGTCAGAAATTCCTAAAATTTTTATTATGTCTTTTTTGCTCGCTTCGGAATCGGTAACGACAGTGTCATAATTTTTTAAAGCCAATGTATTCAAAAAAACATTGATTTTTCCTTTGATGCCGACCGGAAAGTGAGAAGGATATTTCAGGGGAATCAGATCGTGGATCACGGCGATTTGTTTCTGCGCGATCCTGCGCATGGTTGTGGGAGGTTGGAGAAAGTTGAAAAAGGGATTGAGGAAAATAGGGTGTAGGGTGTAGGGAGTAGGGAGTAGTTTGTTGGAAAAATTCCAGTCAGGGAAATTCTCCTTGAGAATCTGCAGATAGCGTCCAACACCACGTACATTACTTAATGTGTCGAAAGCGGTTGGGTCAAAAACATACACTGGGGATTGCATATGTTCATTGTAACAAAGAAGTGTATGACTTTTTTTATCTTACCTCATATAAGGTTTTGCTGATCCGTTTTTTTCGGTAAGTACCTTAAATCGGGTATGATATCGTTTGTTTAGTCTATCAACTTCGTTTCTGAGTCTTTTTAAAACCTGACGGTGTTCATCAAGAGTTTGTAGACCCATAATTACTCGTTTATATCCACAATAATCATGATCACCTAATATTCCATCGGTTATTCCTGCGGCCGCTCTTATTGAAACAAATTCTTCCAGAAGACCTTCATTTAATAAAAATACCCCTCCACCGGGAGGATTCCAGTTTCCTTTTGAGGTTAATCCATCGACACATCTGACGTCTGTTACCGCAGGATCAGCGATTTTTTGTTCAGTCTCAACGCGGGCTTTTTCAGTTTCTTCGCTTATATGAGCTTTAAAATGATCATACGTCGGTATTGTTGTTTTTCCCATGCCTGGTATATTAATGGACAATAGAGATTCATTATATCAATAAATGGCTATAATTTAAATGTTATTAGATAACATAAATATATTTAAGAAGGTTTTTTAGTATAATGCTGTTCATAGAATGAATAATCTAGTGCTTTCTACAGAACAAATCCAAAAGCTCGTTTCGGAGAACTCGTATAAAATCAATCCGGAAGCGAAATTCCTGAGCCGGTGTATAGACGAGCGCTACCAGGAAGATGTTGATTTATCTCCATTGGCGATTCCGGGCGCGGATGCGGGGGAACTGGCATTGTTATTCGCCACTGCGCATGCATACGGATTTGAACTGGTCGGCGAAAAGGCGTATCAGATTCTGACCGATATAGTCGGAGGGATAACCAATCTCCATTTTCATACCGATGTGAAAAACCAGGATGATCCGATTGGAGGATGCAATTATTTCAGGGAATTGATGAAAGAACCGAGTATATATAATACTCAAGAGCAGGATCTTGAATTTATTCGGGTAAAAGTCAAAAATTCCATCATGCTTGGAGCAAAAGATACGGTTTTGACCGGTGAACATTTACACGGAGCAATTATTCAGATAAAAGGGCAGTATGGTATCTATCCGAATTTCCAGCTGGAAAGTTCCGAAGGAAGTGAGCGGGTTGAGTTTTATGCGTTTCATGATACATTGATCAAAGAACGTCATCGATTATTGGCAAAAGAGCTGGTAAAACAGCAAGGGGTGAAGTTATTTGAAGGCTGTGGCGAGGAATACCTCTATGAAGTTTTATCCGACACGACCGATCAACATTTCTTTGAGATTATAAAACGTCTGGGGAAGAATCTTCCTTTGTATCAGGTCTCGTTCAGGGACGACGGATCGTTTAATCTGGAAGAAATGGGAAACGTATGAAAACAATGGAACAAACGCTTCAATATCTCTATTCCTTTATTCCCCAAAAAAAAGGGTATTTTACCGGTGAAAAAGGAATACTGCGCATGAAGTATTTATTAGATTTTCTTGACAATCCTCAGGAAAAGCTGAAGGTTATCCATATAGCCGGAACATCCGGAAAAGGCTCAACCGCATATCTCATTAACGCATTGCTGATACGACACGGATTCAGGACCGGACTGCATATTTCTCCGCATTTGTTTGATATCAGGGAGCGTTTTCAGATCAATAGTCTACTGATCCCCAAAAGCAAGTTCGTCGCGTATGTGAATGAACTGAAACCGTTTTTCGACAAAGTACGTAGTTCGAGATGGGGAGAGTTGACGTTTTTTGAATTGACCGCAGCTCTCGCATTTTACATCTTTTGCAAAGAGCGTGTAGATTATGCAGTGATTGAGACGGGGTTGGGCGGGTTGTACGACGGAACAAATATTGTTGAGAACCCAGAAAAACTAGTGCTGTTGACTAAAATAGGATTTGACCACCAGAAGCTATTAGGGCGTACACTATCGGCTATCTCATACCAAAAGGCAGGGATTATCAAGAAAGGAAATACTGTTATATCCGTTCAACAAAAACCAACAGTTTTAAACATATTCTATAGGGCATGTGAAAATAATAAAACTTCCTTGAAGATTATAAAGGAAAATAAAAATTACCATAACATAACTGTTTCGAAATCCGGTACGATATTCGATTTCGAATATGCTGATTTAGCCTTAGAAAGACTCAATTTACGGTTAATAGGGGAACATCAGGTTGAGAATGCGTCGCTTGCATTGTCGGGATTTTACGAGTTACGTGAGCAATACTCGTTTAAATGCAACGAGAGGGAGATGCGATTGGCTTTTTCCAGAGCCTCATTTCATTGTCGGTGTGAGCTCATCCATACGAGAAACCGGGAGATCGTTCTTGACGGTGCACACAATCCCCAAAAAATGGAGGCATTTATTTCCACGTTAATAAAAATTTTTCCCGGTATGACCTTTGATTTCGTGATTTCATTTTCCGAAGGCAAGAATCAGATATCAACCATGACTAAAATGCTTCGGTTTATTGTTTTGATAGCCCATTCAATAACAATCACGGACTTTGAGCTACAGGGCGGAGATGTGAATCATCAGTCTGTTCCTTTGAGCAGAATTGCGGATATCCTTACTACATTACATTTTGCGAAATATCAAATCCGGCACGTTTACACCGATTCTGCCGTGGTTAATACGGCATATTTTGACACTATCCTCAGATATAGAACAAGACCGCTGGTTATTACTGGTTCGTTATATCTAATTGCAGCAATTTATAAGGATTTAATGAACGCAATAAAAAAATATGAATGAGCCAGAACTGAAAAAACTTTTACAGTCGCCTAAAACACTTATCATGGGTATTTTGAATGTTACTCCTGATTCGTTTTCCGACGGAGGGCAGTACTTCAAAAGCGTGGATAAAGCTGTGATAAGAATACGGGAAATGCTTGAGCAGGGTGCGGACATTGTCGATATCGGAGGAGAATCAACCAGACCTGGCGCGAAGGAAGTATCCGAGGAAGACGAATTGGGACGGGTGATACCGGTTATTAAAGTTGCAAGAAAAAAATTCGGAGATAAACTCCTGATTTCCATAGATACCTATAAATCAGGCGTTGCAAGACGAGCTTTGGAAGAAGGAGCCGATATGGTTAATGGTGTTGGCGGATTCAGATTTGATAAAAAAATGGCAGGTGTTATAGCAGAATATGGTTGCCCGGTAATTATGTATCATATAAAGGGGGTTCCGCGGACAATGCAAAAAAGTGAAATCGTCTACAAAGATGTCATCGGGGATATTATGGGGTTTTTTAACGAGCAGATAACCTATGGATTAAGTCGGGGAATAAAAAGAGAACGATTTATCATAGATCCGGGCATCGGATTCGGAAAAACGGTCGGACAAAACCTGGAGATAATCAAGCGGCTGAAAGAGTTCAAGGAACTTGGTCTTCCTGTCTTGATCGGTGTTTCAAGAAAAAGCCATTTGGGGATATTGCTTAAAGAAAAACTTAATTTATCCGAGATTCCCGGACCAGGCGACCGTTTGGAGGCATCTTTAGCTGAAACAGCTATTGCGGTATTAAACGGCGCCAGTATAATAAGAACCCATGATATCGCGCCGCGCTTCATCCATCCGATACACAAAAAATCGATGAAGGTATTATTAGCGATGACGACTTGTCATTCGATTAAGAGTACATTAGAATAAAACTCGCCAGTATATTTTTTATCGTTACTCAATGTGAGTAAGTCGGTTGACGTACACGAAGTTACGAGCACAAGTGATCAACGAAAAAAATATACATGGCTGCGTTTTAAGAGCACTATTTATTCATTCGATATGACTATCAATATGATACTCGGACCGAAAAAATTATTGCAGCTTGTCAAAACAAAGAAATTGGTTGAACATCTTGCCGAGCGTGAGTTGACCGCGCCGGAAGGAGCTGGATTTGATCTCAGGCTCGGTGAACTTTATCGCATAAAAGGAGGAAAAGCTTTTTTGGGTGAGTTCGAGCGGGAGACGCCGAAAATGGAACTGGTAATGAGTTATGAAAAAGGAAAGGGAAAAGCGAAAATTATAAAGCCCGGTGAATATTATTTGGCGACTACCATCGAAACAGTCAATACGCCATTGGATATAACCATCAACTTTAAACCGCGTACGACTACATTCAGAAGCGGGTTGATACTGAGGACAGGAAACGTCGCTCCCGGATATTGCGGGAAACTCACGTTTGCCTTGAAAAACGAAGGGCCGGTGCCGGTGACTCTTGAAATGGGCTGCCGAATAGTTCATGCGCAGTTCGAATGGGTTGACGGGGGCGGAACGCAGTATAAAGGACAATGGCAAGGTGGTCGCGTCACAACAAAGAACAGAGAGAGGCAGATATAATACCCCAAGCAGTCTTCATGCTTGTTAATTATTAATACAGTACCC
>CAZBEJ010000010.1:2385-21274 GCA_964490915.1 uncultured Gammaproteobacteria bacterium | reverse complement strand
ATTTGGGCGCTGACATAGTAAAATCGAGTGTAAAAACAATAGGAGAAACTTCTGCGACAACGCTTTCTGTGTTTACCAAGTGGCTGATTTTATTCTTTACAATCCTCGTTGTTTTCAATCAACTCGGAGTTGCGCAGGATCTCATCAGAATACTGTTTACCGGTATCGTTGCAATGGTTGCGATTGCCGGGGGACTGGCATTCGGACTTGGTGGACAGGGCGTGGCTAAGGAAATATTGGAAGACCTAAAAAATAAGCTCAAATAATTACAACAATATAGCAATTGATTTATCGTTTTGTTACAATATCCCGTATCGGTTAGGGAAGGTCCCATCGTCTAGCGGTGCCGATTACATACATGTAATCGAGCATGCTCGATCCATGATTTGAATAGTTTTCTCAATATGGATCGGCACCTAGGACATCTGTAAATTCATAATGATTGTGTATTACTTATATATTTTAAAATCCAATAAATCGCATAAATATTATATTGGGTGCACTGATAATCCTAATAGGAGAATCACTGAACATAATTCAGGACTGAGTAAATATACAAAAGTAGGAATACCATGGATTCTAGTTTATACAGAATGCTACAATACTTTATCCGAGGCGAGAATACGTGAAATACAGGTTAAAAATTGGAAAAAAAGAAAATCAATTGAACGTTTAATAGACTATAACAAGGAAAAAAGGTCCCATCGTCTAGCGGCCTAGCCCTGAAGTAGATCAGAGATCACTTCAGGGTAAAGACATCTTGTTTTTCCCAGTCATTTAGACGCGTTCGTCTAGCGGCCTAGGACAATAGGTTTTCAGCCTATTTACACGAGTCCGAATCTCGTACGCGTCACAAAAATAAAATAAGCTCTGGGGTTCGTTTACACCGAAAATCCCGATTTAATCGTGATTGTTTGGTGAATCCCCATGGGATCACCAAAAAAAACTACATTCTCAGAGCGTATCATACCAAGCTAAACAACCTATAAGGTTAGGATAAGTGCAAATAGTACTGGCTAAATTTAGATATATATTTACGTGATAACGATCGACATTTCACCTTTAAATTGATGTTCAACAAAATCTTTTGCCTTTCCACGGAGTATTTCCTCGAATTGCTTGGTCATTTCACGACAGATCGCCATATCAGGATTCCACCGTATATCATTGACCAATATTTGTAACGTGGTATTGATGCGTTTTGGAGATTCATAAAACACGATGACCAACTCCGGTATTAGTTTTTTTACTTCATGCAATTTCCTGAATAGCTTGATTATCTCATTGTTCTTCTTCGGAAGAAAACCGATATACATACCTTCGTTCGCTTTGAATCCTGAGTTAATAACCGCTGCTGTAAATGCTGTAGGGCCCGGAATCACCGTAAACGGAATATTGTTTTTGATAGCAGACTTAACCAATAGATACCCGGGGTCGGAAAACAAAGGAAGACCTGATTCAGATATTAATGATATTTTCTTGTTTTCCTGCAATTCCTCAATGATCCCGGGTAATTTTTCAAATTCAACATCCTTGTAATAGGAAACGGTCTGCTGATTCTGCTTAAACGTAACCTGAAACCGCTCCATTACACCTTTTTTCAGTATCTGAGCCGACCGCGTATCCTCAGCAAGAATAATGTCGGATATTGCCAGCGTGCGCGCCTGTCTCAGGGAAATATCGTCCAGATTCCCAATTGGTGTGGCTACTATGTATAACATATGATTGACTCGCTTCCTGCCATGTGGTATTGTTTATCGGTATGATCAATGCCGTCATTGCATCCGCGACACATTTCATTATATCAGTAATATCTTCGAGCGGATACACCGGTATCTTTATCCTGATGACAGCTGAATCTGCTCTTATTCCCATTCCGTCGGAAATCACCATGACATTTGCGGGATATGTTGCTTCATTGGGAAATCTTAACATATATTTGGTCATATTGGTCGGCGCTTGCGCGAATCTGGTCGGTTCCTGGCTTGCATATTGGTTGGGAAAATGGGGCGAAAAGCGCGTTATACTGCACCTCATCCGTAAGTACGGGAAATATCTCCTGATTAGTGTGAATGAATTTTACAGGTCGGAGAGATGGTACAGAAAATACGGGGAGATCATTACGTTTTTTTCCCGTGTTTTGCCCATCGTACGCACGTTTATCTCCCTTCCCGCAGGCATTGCCAAGATGGATTTCTGGAAGTTCAGCGTATTTACACTTCTCGGATCTTTAGTCTGGTCTGCATTTCTTACCTATGTCGGATATATGCTGGGTAGAAACTGGAATTCTCTACACCCCTATTACCAGAAATTTGAATATGTCATTATTGGCGGTATTGTTATTTTAGGCGCATATTATATGTACCACAAGCTTAAACACTTGAGAAAAACGTGATTTTCTTCACATTGATATTGGATTAGAATCTCAATCATGATATAATGATTGGTTGATCCTTATGTTTATACTCAAAGCGCCATTTAAACCGACCGGTGATCAACCGCAGGCTATTGAAAAACTGGTATCCGGAATAAAATCCACGCTGAAAAACCAGGTTTTGCTCGGTGTTACAGGCTCAGGAAAAACCTTCACCATGGCCAATGTCATTTTGCGCATGAATATGCCGGCCCTGATTATTTCCCATAACAAAACCCTTGCTGGACAGTTGTATCAAGAGATGAGGGAATTTTTTCCCGAGAATGCTGTTTCATATTTTGTCTCCTATTACGATTTTTACCAGCCTGAGGCGTATATCCCTCAGACTGACACCTATATAGAAAAGGAGGCGCAGATCAATGACCTGATAGACAAATTGAGACTTCAAGCAACCACCACTATCATGACAAGAAAAGATACGATTGTAGTCGCTTCCGTATCCTGCATATACAACCTTGGATCTCCCCGCGAATATGAAAAGTTTATTCTTAAAATCAATAAAGGCGACAAAACCGGATTTGATCAGATTGCATTGCGGCTGGTGCAACTGGTATATGAACGAAGCGAGTTTGAGTTCAGGCGCGGCACATTCAGATTGCGCGGAACATATATGGATATTTACCCTGCATACGAGGATTACGGATACAGAGTAACAATCGGTAAAGGAGTTGTCGAATCCATTGTTAAATTTGAACCGGTCAGCGGAAAAGAACTCGGTACTGTCAATGATATATCAGGTATAGTAATCTATCCTTCAAAGCATTATTTGACCGATCCGGACATATTCAGATCAACGGAGCAGAGAATACGCGATGATCTTAAAAAAGAGTATGGGCAACTTAAAGAAGGAGGAAAAATCGTTGAAGCCGAGCGGTTGCTGAGAAGAGTTAATTATGACCTGGAAATGATCAGGGAAGTAGGGTATGTAAACGGCATAGAAAACTACTCAAGGTACTTTGACGGAAGGAACATCGGCGATCCGCCGTTCAGTCTGCTGGACTATTTCAGAGAAGCATACGGAAATGATTTCCTGGTATTTATTGACGAGTCCCATATGACGGTTCCCCAGCTCCGTGGCATGTTTAATGGCGACTATTCCCGGAAAAAAACGTTGATAGAATTTGGTTTTAGATTAAAGGCTGCTTTTGACAACAGGCCGTTGAAATTTGACGAGTTCTACCGAATTCCCAAACACTTAATATACTTTTCCGCAACCCCGGATGCATGGGAACTGGAAATGTCTCGAAAAGACGCAGAGAAATCCGTAAACGGCTATAACGGCATTGCAGAACAGCTCATCAGACCTACCGGTATCGTTGATCCTGAAATCCAGATACGGCCTGCAAAAACAGAGGTGCAGGATCTGACAGGAGAAATAGAGAAGAGGGCAAAAAACAACGAAAAAATCATGGTAACGACCTTGACTAAAAAGAATGCAGAGGATCTTTCGCTTTTTCTCAAGGAGAAGAACATAAGGTCCGAATACCTGCATTCCGATATCCAGACGCTCGAGCGGTCAAACGTGCTCGATAATCTGCGCAAGGGCAAATTCGATGTAATAATTGGCGTCAATCTTCTTCGGGAAGGTCTTGATTTGCCAGAAGTATTTCTCGTGGCAATTCTGGACGCAGACAAGGAAGGCTTTCTCAGATCGAAAACATCCTTGATTCAGACCATGGGGCGCGCTGCAAGAAATGTTTCAGGTTCCATCATCATGTATGCGGACCAGATTACAGGCTCCATGAAACTGGCCATGGACGAAATAAACAGGAGAAGGGAATTTCAAGTAGAGTATAATAGCAAACACCATATTACTCCCCGAACCATTTATAAACCGATCAGGGAGAAAATTGTTGAAAGCGATGGCCTTGAAACTGCGGCTGACCCTGCGCAAAGCGGCGTACAGTATTCTGATTATATCGCGTCAGTGAACCCCGCATCCATGACGCCGTATGACCGGAAAAAGGCGATCAAAAAACTGGAGCGCGAAATGAAGAAACAGGCAGACAGTTTGAACTTTGAGCTCGCCATTCAAATCCGGGACAAAGTTAAGGAATTAAAGAATAACTGACATGCATGACGTCATAAAAATAAAGGGAGCGAGACAGCACAATCTTAAAAATATCAGTCTTGAAATTCCAAAAAACAAATTCGTAGTCATGACGGGTATATCCGGATCAGGCAAGTCCTCGCTTGCGTTCGACACAATCTATGCCGAAGGCCAGAGAAGGTACGTTGAGTCATTGTCGGCATATGCCCGCCAGTTCCTCGGCGTCATGGACAAACCGGATGTAGACTCCATCGAAGGTCTTTCCCCTTCAATTTCCATTGACCAGAAAGCTGCAACCCATAATCCCCGTTCAACCGTAGGCACCATTACCGAGATATATGACTATTTGAGGTTACTATATGCTCGCGTGGGGCATCCCCACTGCCCGAACTGCGGCACGGAAATCGCGAAAATGTCCGTAGATGAAATTACGAAAAAAATATTGAGTGAAATAAGATCGCGGATTCAGAAAGACGCGGCTAAACCGCATGCGTTCATATTGTATTCGCCGGTTGTAAGGCAGAAGAAAGGGGAATTTAAAGATCTGTTCGACAATATCAGGTCGAAAGGATTCAATACCGTACGCGTTGACAATAAGGAAAAAAATCTCAATGAGGAAATCGATCTGATAAAGACGAACAAGCACAGTATAGAAGTTCTTATTGATCATATTTCCTTGACAGCCAGGGACTACAGGAATGACGTTCAGCTTTCACTTGTCCGAAGCAGGCTGTCAAATGCAATCGAGCAATCAACCAATCTTTCCGACGGTATGGTCATCCTGTCATTTATAGACGGAAACAAATCCAGTGAAATGCTGTTTTCAGAAAAGTTTTCATGTCCGGTCTGCAACATTTCCCTGCCTGAGATAGAACCCCGCATGTTTTCGTTTAATTCACCGATAGGCGCATGCGAAAAGTGCCGGGGAATCGGCACCATATATGCGGTGGATCCCGATCTGGTTCTGAATAAGAACCTGAGTATTGAAGAAGGCGCCATATTGCCTTTCAACAAATTCTTTTTTCATGAAACATGGTATGTCAGGCTTCTCAAAACAATGGCTGAAATCGAAAACATAGCGCTAAACAAACCTGTCGGTGATCTGGACAAGGAAGATCTGGATAAAATACTTAACGGGACCAATACCGTGTACCGGGTTAATGGCACAAATCGCTACGGAAGGGAAACTTCAATATTTGAAAAGTTCGACGGCATTGTAAAGGAACTTGAAAGACGCTATTTCAATAACCAGGGAGATATGCAAAGCTTTGAAATACAGAAATACATGCGCGAGGAAACCTGTCCTGTGTGCAAAGGCAATAAATTGAAGCCGGAAATTCTGTCGATCACGGTCAACAAACTCCATATTTCGCAAATGTCTGACAAGTCGGTGATAGAACTGATAAATTACCTGCAAAACGTTCTTCCCGAAATTTTCAACCAATATGAGTCACAGATTGCAAAATCAATAATTAAGGAAATTTTGAGCAGATTAATGTTTTTGAATAATGTAGGACTGTCATATTTAACCGTGTCCCGTGCGGCAAAATCCCTCTCGGGTGGTGAACTTCAGCGAATCAGACTTGCTTCCCAGTTGGGAACCGGCTTGACCGGAGTCCTATATGTGCTGGACGAGCCCTCAATCGGCCTTCATCCCAAGGATGTCGCTGCGCTTATAGATACGCTTCACAACCTCAAGAAATTGGGCAACACCCTGATTGTTGTCGAGCATGACCGTGAAACAATAGAATCCAGCGATTATCTGATCGAGCTCGGTCCGAAGGCAGGTAAAGACGGAGGAAAGGTAATGTTTAGCGGTACATTGGCCCAGATCAGGAAATCTGACACGCTGACCGGCATGTATCTGAGCAGCAGGAAGAAAATCCCGGCTTCACATAAGGACCTTGATGAACATAAGGGAATGATTCAGCTGACCGGAGCAAAACAGTTCAACCTGAAAAATATCTCGGTCAAAATACCCTTGGGCAATCTAATAGCGGTTACCGGTGTATCAGGATCGGGAAAATCAACCCTGGTTGTTGAAACCCTGTATCCGGCGTTGAAGTATTATCTCGACGGCTACTATACTGATCTCATGGGTGAATTTGAAAGACTCGAAGGGTATCAATATATAGACCGGGTATATCTCGTGGATCAATCACCAATTGGAAGAACTCCACGGTCTAATCCATCTACATATGTTGGTTTTTTTGATGAAATTAGGAATATCTTCGCACAGTCTGTTGACGCTAAAACAAAAGGATACAAGAAAGGCAGATTTTCGTTCAATGTCAAAGGCGGAAGATGCGAAAAATGCGAGGGGGCGGGAATGATAAAAATTGAGATGCAGTTTCTTGCAGATGTCTATGTTACCTGTGATGTATGTCAGGGAAAACGGTACAACCAGGATACACTGGAGGTAAAATACAAAGGAAAAACCGTTTATGATATTTTGAAAATAACCGTTGACGAAGCGGTCGGGTTTTTCCAAAACCATCCGAAAATATATCAGAAGCTGAAGTTTCTTCAGGATACCGGACTCGGCTACATTGAGCTGGGGCAGGCAGCGCCGACATTTTCGGGAGGGGAAGCGCAGAGAATCAAACTTGCCAATGAACTTTCCCGAAGAGACAGCGGAAAAACATTGTATATCCTGGATGAACCTACGACAGGTCTTCATTTCTACGATATCGAAAAACTACTGAATACGCTTCACAAACTGGTAAACAAGGGTAATACGGTGATTGTCATCGAACATAATCTCGATGTCATTAAAAACTGCCAATATATCATTGATCTGGGTCCTGACGGAGGAGATGAAGGGGGCGAGGTAATCTATCAGGGAGAATTAGACGGAATAGTAAAAGTAAGGAAATCTTACACTGCGGAGTATTTAAAAAAGATTATGTAAAATCAATGGGACAATCGAATAATGTTCCTGTGTATAATAATTTAATGTATTTTAAACGCTTTCTTGTTCTTTTTATTTTAGTCTTATGCTTTATTTCTTATGCTCCATTCGCTCATGCGGCTGATTATAAAACCGATTACACGGTTGAATACTACGTTCAGGATCAAAATAATAGCATACGGACAAATGTCGATTTCAACATTCGGATAACCAATCTCCGGTCCGATGTGTACGTTAATAAGTTTTCCATCTCGTTTCCCGAGTCATTCGCAATTCATAATCTATCTGCTCGTGACGACCATGGTTCCATAAACACCGAATTAACCACGAACAATCGCCTTAACACCATTGCCACTGAGTTCTCAAAGCCCAATACGGGTAGAAACAGTGTCAATACATTATATTTACAATTTAGCCAGGACAATCTGTTTCAGATACAAGGTAATGTATGGGAAGTTATTTTGCCGACCATAGAAAACAGAACTGATGCCACATATACCGCAATTATCCACCTGCCTCATAACACGGATAAAAAAATATCCATCGCGAAACCAGATCCGACAACGGTTCAGGGTGATACGATAACATGGGTTAATCCGCCAACCAGGACTATTTATGCAGTATTTGGCGATCAACAATACTACAATCTGAACCTTACGTACCATATTAAAAACCCAAAAATCATACCGGTGTATACCGAGGTTGCGTTTCCTCCGGACATGCTGCATCAAAAGGTAGTGATTGGATCGATAAATCCAAAACCTGTACAAACATATACCGACGATGACGGTAATTTTCTTGGAAAATATTTACTGGCACCAAAACAAACATTGACCATACAATATCAGGGTACCGCCGAGATATTTGCGAATCCACGTGAAGACTTTCGGAAAACCATGAAATCCCTTTTTACCGATGGTAAGAAATATCTGCTGACGCAACAAAAATATTGGATTCTCTCGGACGTTACGCCAATAAAAAATTATTCAACGCCAAACCAGATATACCGCTTTGTTACCAATAGTCTCCATTATGACTATAGCAGGGCAGCATCGAACAATACAAGACTGGGAGCCCAACCGGTATTAATCAATCCTAATAAGGCAGTCTGTGTAGAATTCTCGGATTTATTTATAGCTTCCTCAAGGGAAAAAGGAATTTTTTCACGGGAAATAGAAGGATACGGCTATTCAAGTGATTCTAAACTACGGCCTCTTTCACTGGTATCCGATGTTCTGCATTCATGGCCCGAGTTCTATAATCAACAGGAAAATCAATGGCAATCAGTTGATCCGACATGGGAAAATACGTCCGGAATCGATTATTTCAACTCCTTTGATCTTGATCATATCGCGTTTGTCATACACGGCAGCCGATCGGACTATCCGCTTGCCGCAGGCATGTACAAATTGGAAAACTCCCATGATGTTTCCGTATCGTTTACCACCCAATCTCCCCGGGAACAGCATAATCTCATGATCGATACATCACAAATACCGACCAAATTACTGGACAACTCCGAATCAGACACTCAGATTACATTGGTTAATAACGGGAATGTTTCAGAGATGAACACAACCATACGTATTTCCTCACCAAACCTGGCCATCATCCCTTCCGAACGTTTTGTCCCAATGATCGTACCGTATGAATCAAAAACAATCGCCATTCACGTAAAACCAATGGTGAAAAACAAACATATCGACTCTTCCGTCGAAATCTATGCAAACAGCATCCTTGTTGCGTCAAAATCAGTATCGATCATTCCCTTTGTCTATGAACTAAGCCTTAAGATCGCCGGAGTTGTAGCTTCTGTTTTTTTGGCATTCCTAATAATTAGAATAGTTATAAAGCGCCGTCATGCTTGAATTCAAAACATTAGCAATAACCGATTCTGACCTATTACCTGCGACAAACGGCATATATATCTTTAAAACTCCGACCGAAATTCTCTATGTAGGCAAATCCGTCAATATCCGTGCCCGAGTTCATTCTCATATCGAAAATGCAAAAAACAGCGTCAAAGAAGCGAAAATTATAGATAATTCGACTCAAATAGAATATGGTATTACTGATTCAGAGTTCACGGCGCTTCTCCTGGAATCGTCGCTTATTCAGAAATTCCATCCGAAATATAATGTGCAGTGGCGTGATGACAAAAGTTACCTGTATATCAAAATTACTACGTATGAGGAATACCCGAAGATATTTTTGGTTCGGAAACCCCATACCGTAATGCTACGGCATAAGGATCATGGAAAGAATGGAAGCTATTTTGGACCGTTTTCCTCAATGAAGGTCGCAAACCGACTTCTTCGTGAAGTCCGGAGAATTATCCCGTTCTGCCAACAGAAGAAAGTTGGAAAAACGCCATGCTTTTATTCAAAAATAGGCCTGTGCAACCCGTGCCCAAACACCATTGTTTTTACTCCCGAACCGCAAAAAACCCTCATGAGGAATCAATACATGAAAAATATAAGATCAATTATACGGATATTGAAAGGCAATATCGAAATGATTTTAAAGGACCTTCAAGGCGAGGTTAACTCATATGCAAAAAAACAGGAATATGAAAAAGCCCTCGTGATACGAAATCGAATGTTCAGATTGCGGAACTTATTGCACAACAGGATAATCAATGATATTGAGACGGTTACGGAGTTCAACGGATCTGAAAAAGCACTAGCAACCTTGTATGCTTCGCTCAAACAATACTTCCCTAATCTTGTAAAACCTCACCGCATAGAATGTTATGACATCAGTAGCCTCCTGCAGAAAACAGCAACAGCTTCCATGGTCGTTCTTATAGACGGATTGATGAATAAATCTGAATATAAACGCTTTAAAATCAAGAATAAGAAACTTCATTCTGATTTCTCCATGTTGAACGAAGTGCTCACCAGACGTTTTCATCAAAAATGGGAACATCCTGATTTGCTTGTCGTTGACGGTGGAAAACCTCAGGTCAAGCAGATTCTCCGCACCCTGTCTGACCTTAAACTTTCAATACCGGTAATCGGTATAGCGAAGAATCCCGATAGGATCGTAATAAGCAATGAATCGTTTAAAACGCTTCGATTCATTCATCAAAATCGAGGTTTTAACCTTATCCGAGAGCTCCGTGACGAATCTCATAGATTTGCTCGCAAGTATCATCTTCTTTTGCGGAATAAACAATTTTTGGCCGCCTAGATTTGGTATGCCGATGTGTAAAAAACTTGCAATCGGCATAACCGCTCGTACGCTCCATTTGCCTAAACATAATTGCAAATTGAGCTACGATCGGTATATAATCAATTCATGAAACATATCAGCCGTATGCTACTATTTTCTGCTTTCTCCCTCGCTGTTACCTCATTGTGGAATCGCGGTTTCATCATCTCTCCGGACCTGGCTAGTTATGTGAAAGCGTCGATAGCCATTGCAATCATCTATTATTTCATCACACCAATAACAAAACTTCTGTTACTTCCGCTGAACCTCATAACTATGGGACTCATGTCAACAATAGCATATTTTATTTTGTTTTACCTTGTTTTCCATGCAATTCCTATTATTACCATTAGGACTTGGATTTCGCCTGAGTTGTCGTATAATGGTATCAATATTTCATCGTACCATATCGGGTACTGGCAAAACGTAGTTTTATCGGCGATATCGGTCTCATCGATTATCAATGTGTTAGAATTAGTACTATGAAAAACATACTATTGATCATAAACATCGTATTATCCGCGGTTATTGTTGTACTTATTCTCGTCCAGGGCAAGGGTGCAGGTTTGGGAAGCGCTTGGGGAGGTGGAGGAGAATTCTTCCAAACAAGAAGGGGAATTGAAAAAATTACTTTGCAGCTTACTACCTTACTTATACTTGTTTTCTTCATCGTTTCGGTTATTAACCTGTTTGTCCGATAACATCATGGCTCTGGGGAAAAAAACAATACGGTATTATTACTGGCTCGTAAAGGAGTTCCTCCGTAAGCATGTAAAACTTATTGCAATAAGTTTTATTATAAGCTTTCTCTTTATCATTGCCATTATTTCTCTTTCACCCGTCATTAATACTATTCTTTCATCGAAAACAGAGATCACCGGAATCGTGGGAAACTATGATATGAACAGCTTGCCCGATGATATATACGGCAAGATATCCAGTGGGCTTGTGTATATGAATGACAAGGGAGAATTGATTCCGGTGCTTGCAGATTCCTGGGAAGTGCGTGAAAATGGCCGCGTATACCGATTCCACTTAAAGAAAAATCTTATCTGGGATGACGGATCGAAATTTACTGCCAATGATATTAACTATCAGTTCAAGGATATTAAAAAAAAGGTTGTTAATGATTCAACCATAGAATTTGATCTAAAATCTCCGCTGTCTATTTTCCCCACGTATCTGGTTAAGCCAATTTTGAAATATCCGCTTACCGGTATTGCAAGTCTATATCACGTGGCAAATTATAAAACCAAATACGGCAATATCACCCAGTTGGATCTGGCACCCAATAAGCCCGATCTTCCCACTGTAACGTATAAGATGTATCAGGATGAATCTCAGTTGCTTACCGCATACAAGCGCGGCGACATTACACAATTTTCCATAACCAAGAAATCTATTGCGGATTCCTTATCCGGCTGGAAGAATACAAAAATATCCAAAACCATTGACTACTCACGACTTATGACTCTGTTCATTAATAACAAAAAACCATTACTTAAGGAAAAAGATATCAGACAGGCGCTCATGCTGTCGATTGATTACTCGCAGTTTGAATCGAAGGGCCTTCTTGCAACCGGTCCGATACAACCCATATCCTGGGCATATAATCCTGATTTGAAAAAAAATGGATATGATCCTGATTTGGCAAGCGCCATTATCAGAAAAACTGTAGATGCAAGCAAAGAAGCCCAGCTTAACCTGGTCACTTTTTATGATTATTATGATCTTGGGGATACGCTGGTTTCCGATTTCCGTAAAGTCGGCCTTCCGGTAAATTTAAATATTTCAACGATCGGCCAGAGTGATTTTGACCTTGAACTTGCCTTGTGGAAAGTGCCGTCGGATCCCGACCAGTATTTCTTTTGGCACTCAACGCAAACCCAGGGAAACATCACCCACTACAACAACGTAAAGATCGACAAACTGCTTGAAGACGGGAGAAACGCAACATCCATTGAGGAACGTAAAAAAATCTACTACGATTTTCAGCGCGTTATGCAGGATGATCCTCCCGCGATATTCCTGTATTATCCTTACATATATACCATTAAAAGAAAATAAGACGCTTCCATTTGATATAATTTGATGTTAGAAACAATGTTATAAAGCCCGAGTGGCGGAATTGGCATACGCGCAACACTTAAAATGTTGTGAGCGAATAGCTCGTGTCGGTTCGAGTCCGACCCCGGGCACTTTAGCCTCCTTAGCTTAGTGGCAAAGCGGCGGTTTTGTAAACCGTTGACCGCAGTTCGATTCTGCGAGGAGGCTCATAATGATATACCTTTTGTTGACCAACAAATGGTATAATAGAATTATGATTCGTTGTTTCTATTGTCATGTCAAGCTTTTTAAAAGGCATCAGAAAAAATTTTGTTCTAATAAGTGTCAGGTAAACTATCAATATAAGTCTTATATTGAAGCGTGGAAGAAGGGAAGAGTGAGCGGTAATAGGGGTATTAGTACTAAAAATATTTCTGCGCATATTAGAAAGTATTTAATTAATAAATTTGGAGAAAAGTGTTCTTTATGCGGTTGGAATAGGAGACACCCTAAGGGTTATGTTCCATTGGAGATCGATCATATTGATGGTGATTCAGAAAATAATTTTGAAACAAATTTAAGACTCGCATGTCCTAATTGTCATGCCTTAACCTTAAATTTTAAGAATCTCAATAAGGGCAGAGGTAGAAAATGGAGAAATAAAAAATATTTGAAGAATACGAGCCCATAGTTCAATACCGTAACATGCATGTTACGGTATAAACGGATATAATATAGGAAGATCCCATAGCTTAATTGGATAGAGCACGTCCCTTCTAAGGATGTGATCCGCGTTCGATTCGCGGTGGGATCACTTTTAAAACTGACAGTTTATCCTGTAATTAGATTTTAATTACAGGATTCGATTCTGTCTGGGCTCACCGCATTTATGTTAAGGATCATCCCAATTGTCATTGGCGTTGTCATTCATAATAATAAATACCTCCTTACGTATAGGGATGGCGAATTGCAGGCTACGTGGGCAAATAACCATTGACAGTTTCCGGGCGGCGGCATTGAGTTTGGGGAAACACCGGAAAAAGCTCTTATCCGGGAAATGAAGGAAGAAACTGGACTGGATGTATCAATACGCTGTCTGGTTCCCAAGATCATTTCAAAGAGACGTTCAAAGTGGCAGGGGATACTTATTTCAATAGTTCTGAACTCGGAGGCAAGTACTTATGGATGGTATACGGCAGCAGAAATCAGAAAACTGCGGACATTGCCGGGAACCTATGAACTTGCACGCGCGGCAAATAAATGGAAGCAAAAGTAACCTTATTTATTTTGTGATACAATGACTTAAAGATGAGTAATAAAGTTATTGAAATCCTCGGCTGGTACGGTACAATCGCAATAATTGGAGCCTATGGATTATCCAGTTTTAATGTAGTAACTCCTCAATCAAGTCTTTATCAACTACTAAATGTCACCGGTGCAATAGGAATAGTTGTATTATCACTTAAAAAAAGAGCCTATCAACCGGCTGTATTAAATATTATTTGGACAATAATCGGGGCATTGGCATTATTAAAAATAATCTTCAAATTCTAGCCTTTAATTATGAAAATTCTTCTTACTGGAGCATCAAGTTATGTCGGAGCAAGACTATATTTTGATCTCATCAAAAATTTTGAGGTTATAGGTACATACAATAATCAGCAACTTTCGAATGAATTTATTAAATTAGATGTCACCAACAATACTGAAGTTAAAAGGGTAATAATTACTCATAAACCGAACATTATTATTCATGCTGCCAATAACGCCAATGTCCGTTGGTGTGAAACCAATCCTCAGCAGGCAACTGAGTTAAATGAGAACTCAACAAAATATTTAGTTGATGTTGCAAACGGGATAAATGCTAAAATTATCTATATTTCTTCATTTGCCGCACGATCTACTTTAAACATTTATGGAAAAACAAAGAAAAATTCAGAAGATCTTGTAAGAAATACTTACGCCGGCTACGTCATTTTTCAGCCATCCTTAATTATTGGCTATAGTCCAAATACCACAAACGATAGACCGTTTAATCGGATCCTGAAAAATATTGATGAAAGAACACCTGCGGTTTATGATAGTTCTTGGAAATTCCAACCTGCTTATATTCGTCATATATCCGAAATTATCAAAATTGTTATCGAAAGAAATATAAACAAAGAAATTATTCCTATTGCTGCTTCAGACCTAAAATCAAGGTTTGATATTGCCAAAGATATACTTACTCATTTTGGAATTAAAGTTCAATCAGTCGATAAACAAGATACAACTCCCATTCTTACTGATAATTTGACAAAATTGTCAGAACTTAATCTCCCTATTTATACTTATTCCCAGATGATTGATAATATTATTGAGGAAATAAAACAAAGAAAGATTTTCACCTTAAGCTAAAAACCAATCGCCCAACCCCACGAACTATAGTCACCTTCGATGAAGGCAATAGAAACAATAATGGTTTATAATCGGTCAGATAATATAGCATTGGAGAAAATGGAAAATCAAACCTGCTCCGGCGGCTTTTTTTGTGGTCCATTAATTAAAAAAATAACTTCGCTTTTTGCTGTTGTAAATGTCTAATATTGTGTTATAATATAACGTATATGGAACTTGACCCAAAAGCTAAAGATGGAAATATGTTTGTTTCAAAGTTTATCCGTGTTGGCGACAGAATTTTTACTACGGAGCCTGATGATAGAAATACTCGTCATGATGATTTAGCACAAGAACAAGGTGTACTTGATCAAATAGCACAATTAAAAGGTCAAGAATCAGCGGATATTGATGCTGGTCAAGTTATGTTTACCCCCCCAAATAAACTTATTTTTCGACTTGATTCTACGCATTTAAATTTACCTGTTAAGGGTTTAGAAGATCAAGCAAGACAAGGGACAGTTCAAACTGCAAAAAAACTTTTTCCCTCTTTTGAGGTAAGAGGAGAACCTGCAAAATAAAAGCTTCAATTTTAATTAAAATAACAAGACTTAAATTAGAATGTTGTTATTTTTAATAGAAAAATATAACGTCAAAAGTACTTATTAAATCTTTAATATAAAGTATAAAGTTATCAATTATAGAGTTTGAAGGAAGACAACGGAGGTTCACAAAAAAGTGTCGGGGACAGGACTTGAACCTGCACACCCTTGCGGGCATCAGCCCCTCAAGCTGACGCGTATACCAATTTCGCCACCCCGACTCTCCAAAATTTGATCCCGACTATAGTCGGGATTACCGGTAATTACTCTCTGCCGATTGGCAGCAAGCTGAACAATGCCGCCACGTCCCATGTGATGATTATATCAAACTAATTGACTCTGTTCTATCGCTGAAGATTTTATATGGAGATGTTGCAAAGCCTTCCGGGTGATGACTCTACCTTTCGAGGTTTTTTTTATGAGGCCGAGCTGCAAAAGATACGGTTCAACAAATTCCTCAATCGTACGCAGATCCTCGGATAATGAAAGAGCTATTGTTTCAACACCAACAGCAGATTCTTTATATTTATCACCAAGTAAACGGAGGTATTTGATGTCTATATTACTTAGGCCTAATTCATCTATTTCCAGCATATTAAACAACTTATCGAGCAGCTTTATATCAATCGTGGTATGTTTGTCTACTTCAAAAACGTCTCGTGCTCGCTTGAGAATCCTGTTGGCTATGCGGGGAGTTCTACGAGACCGCATGGCAATTTCTTTAGTGGCATCGCCCGTTATCGGTATGTTGAATAATTGACTGGTTCTTTTAACTATCGTCATCATTTCATCTTCCGTATAGAAATCCAATCTCAACATAAGTCCAAATCTGTCTCTGAGCGGTGCCGATAGTAAAGCAAGCCTTGTGGTTGCACCAACGAGCATGATTTTGGGTACGGGCAGTCGAACTGTTCTAGCTGCAGGACCCTTACCGATTATGATGTCCAGAAAATAATCTTCCATTACCGGATAAAGAATTTCCTCGACCGGTTTGGGTAATCGGTGGATTTCATCGATAAAAAGGACGTCGCCGTCTTTGAGATTGGTAAGAATAGCGGCTAAATCACCTGTTTTTTGGAGTACGGCGCCGGAAGTAATTTTGATTTCAGAACCAAGTTCGTTGGCTACTACGTGGGCTAACGTGGTTTTACCGATACCCGGTGGCCCGTACAAAAGAATATGTTCGGAAGAAACTCCCCTTTTTTTGACGGCGTCAATAAAAATTTTCAGCGTTTTGATGATTTTTCCCTGCCCGATATATTCAATGAATCGTTGCGGCCTGATTGATGAATCAACTGATTTCCTGGAAAATGTAGCCATATGGAGAATATTATACTATTACTTTGTCATCTTTAAAGAAGCTTTCAGTTTTTCTTCAACGGATAAATTTTTAGGCAGTTTGGAAATGACCGCCTGGGCCTCATGTGATTTAAATCCAAGTGAAACTAGAGCATCCAGAACCGTTTTATCATCTTCAGACAGATACATTTTTTCTAGTATGAATTCCTGCTTGAGTTTCTGGGAAAGTTCAAGAATGATTTTCATCGCGGTTTTTTTCCCCAATCCTTTAATGGTATTAAAAAAACCGACATCATTTTCCTTAATTGCCTGAATGAGTTGATTAGTTTTTGCGTACGATATGACCGTATAAGCGGTTTTGGGACCTACACCGGGTACGGAAAGCAAAAGAGTAAAAAAAACGTAATCGTCTTTTGTTTTGAATCCAAAGAGCGTCAAAGCATCTTCTCTAACCTGCAAATACGTATATAACTCAATTGGCCCGCCTAACGTAAAATCAGCTAGCAATCCCGGAGTAAGAAATACGTTATAGAAAATCCCGGCTTTTGTTTCGATGAGTCCTGAGTTGTTACTTATTTCCGAAAGAATTCCTTTGAGTTTGCCGATCATAGGTAGGGTGTAATTTTTAGCTCCTCTCTCTCTATTATCCAAAGCCTATTATACTTTGCAACACGTTCGCCTCTGGACGGAGCGCCGAATTTAACGAAATCCGATTGAAGACCAACAGCCAAATCCGCAATAAATGAATCATTTGTTTCTCCTGATCTGTGAGAAAAAATATAATTAAAACTATTTTTACGCGCAATGTCAACAATTTCCAATGTCTCAGTAATGGTTCCAATCTGGTTAGGCTTGATCAGTATAGTCGAGCAAGCCTTATCTTTTATCGCTTTCTCCAATCGGCCCTTACTGGTAGATAATAAATCGTCTCCAATCAAATATACCTCTCTCGATATTTCCTGATCTAATTTACACCACGATGACCAGTCATCCTGATCAATAGGGTCTTCTAAAGTGAGAAACGTATACTTTTTCATCATTTCGTGAAGAAATGCCAAATACTCGGTAATCTTCAAGGCGTGAGGTTTGTCTTTAACGTAATATGAGCCTTCCTTGTAAAAATATGAGGCAGCTATATCAAGGCCAAGAAAAACATCAACTCCGAGTTGATATTTTTTTTGGGTTATGGTTTCTATTATGACTTCAAGTGCATCGTAATTTGTTGAGAAATTTGGGGTGAATCCTCCTTCTTCACCTACGGATATACTGGCATTCCTATATTCCAAAACCTTTTTTAGTTCGTGGAATAATTCTATTCCTACCTGATATGCCTTTTCAAAAGTAAACGAAGATGAGGGTATTATTTGAAACTCCTGAAAATCAAGATTATTGTTTGCATGTTTGCCTCCGTTAATTACGTTAAAAATGGGTGAGGGTATTTTTTGGACGGCAAGTGGAGTGTTGAAGATCTTATTGTAAAGGAAATTAATATATTTGAAAAGCGGTAGATTACTGTCAAGAGCTCCGGCCTTAGTTATGAGTTGTGAAACAAGCAAGCACGTATTGGCTCCCAACTTGCTCTTATTCTTAGTGGCGTCTGCTTTAATGAGCCAGTTATCGATTTCCTGTTGTTTCAAGGGTGATACGCCCACGAGTTTGGGTCCGAGAAGATCATTGATATATGAAGCTGCTTGAGTAACTCCCATGCCGGTAAATCTTTGGGGATCGTGATCTCTAAGCTCCAATGCTTCATATTTGCCTATGGAGGTTCCTGCAGGTATTGAGGATCCTACGGCTTTCCCATCATCAAGTACCAGAGTTCCCTCTAGCGTTGGGTAGCCTCTGGAATCAATGATTTCGTATGCATATAATTTTTTAATCTTTGCCATAGCTTGGGATTTTGAAATGTTTTTTTTCTATTTCGAATATTTGTTCCCTAGTCCTGTCTACGACGTCCG
>CAZBEJ010000010.1:0-2285 GCA_964490915.1 uncultured Gammaproteobacteria bacterium | reverse complement strand
AAATGTTTTTTTTCTATTTCGAATATTTGTTCCCTAGTCCTGTCTACGACGTCCGGATTAACCGACACGCTGGTAATGCCATGAGCTACTAATTTTTCAACAAGTTCCGGATAATCAGATGCCGCCTGACCGCAGATAGAAGACGTTATTCCATGCTCTGAACATGTTTTCACCACGTATTCCAGAACCGATACGACAGCCTGATTTCGTTCGTCATAGACATTTGCCACCTCCTGGTTATCCCTATCAACACCCAACAGCATCATAGTCAAGTCATTGGTTCCGATGGAAACGCCGTCAATACCAACTTTTATAAACTCCTCAAGGTTCAAAGCACAGGCTGGAACTTCCACCATAATCAGCAGCTTGAAGTCCGGAAAATCAAAAAGACCATATTTTTTCACAAGGTCCTTGATTCGTATCAACTCCCACGGGACGCGGACAAACGGTATCATAACATGCAGATTATGATAGCCCGACTCCCATATTTTCCTTACAGCCAACATTTCCATTTCAAACACATCAGGATTTGCCACATATCGGGAAGCTCCTCTAAATCCCAACATGGGATTTTCCTCTTTCGGCTCAAACCGGGCGCCGCCTTCCAAGTGACGGTATTCGTTCGTCTTGAAGTCTGTTGCCCGGTAAATGACAGGCCGAGGGTTAAAATGCTTCACAAAGGTAAACAGGTTTTTCGCCAAATGATTGATAAAAACGTGCTGTTTTTTTCTTTTGATGAATTCCTTTGGATGAACTCCAATTTCTGCAATCATAAATTCCGCTCGTAATAATCCGACACCGTCTACATCCATAGCGGCAACCTTCCTTGCTTCTTCAGGCTCTGCAAGATTTACATAAATTTTTGTCAAGGTCTTGAGGCGCTTATGCACGTAGCTGGGAGTTTCAAGCGATTTTTCTCCAATCATAACTTTTCCTTTATAAATATCTCCGGTTTTTCCGTTTACCGTTACGATCATGCCGTTTTTCAATATTTTCGTTGCTTTGTCAACTCCAACCACTGCAGGTACGCCGAGCTCCCGTGACACGATCGCCGCATGAGAAGTTCTGCCTCCACGTTCCGTAACAATTGCGGCTGCTTTTTTCATCGCAGGCACATAATCCGGATTTGTCTGCGGAGCAACCAAAACATTACCTTTACTGACTTTACCAATTTCCGTTGGGGAATATATAACCTTTACCGGCCCGTAGGCTATCCCCGGTGAAGCCGGAGATCCGGTAGCTATCGGAATCTGCGATATTTCGATTTCACCATTCCCAGCACTTTCGGTCTTTTTGATAGTAGTTATCGGCCTTGACTGAACGATAAAGACCGTGTTTTTTTCGACGGCCCATTCAATATCCTGCGGAAAGAAATAGTGTCTTTCAATATCCCTGGCCAAAAGAGCAACCTTAATCAGCTCTTCATCAGTCAATTTTTGTTTCGTTCCTTCGGATTGGGAAATCCGCACTTCCTTGTTACCGATACCTGCTTTGACCAGCTTGACTGTCTGACGTTTTTGTTCATTTTTCAAGACGATTAAGGAACGTTTATCTACTTCGTAATGATCCGGGGTGACTTTTCCTCCGACAATATACTCACCCAGACCGTAAATAGCTTCGATAACGATTTTCGATTTGTCATTGGTTACCGGGTCAATACTAAATGCGATCCCTGATTTTTCCGATTCAACCATCCTTTGGACTACCGCTGCTAATCCTACCTTGAAATGGTCAAAACCCTGTTCGTGGCGATAATAGATGGCGCGCTCTGTGAAAAGCGAGGACCAGCATTCTTTTACTTTCAGCAAAAGATGGGATTCACCCTGTACATTCAGATATGTTTCCTGCTGGCCGGCAAACGAGGCGGTAGGTAAATCTTCTGCAGTAGCAGATGAACGGACCGCAACCAAAGGTTGCTTGTATAAATGCTTTACCGTATGGATGGCCTGCTCGAATGAACTGAGTCTGTTTTTAAGGTATGAATCTTCCTTAGCTGTTAAATTATCATAATATTCAGTGATTTCATGGCTAAGTGATTTAGGCATCTCGGCATCCATAATAAGTTTCCTTATATGACTGGATACCTGTTGGAGCTCGTCTGGACGGTCATAGTCCAGTACACGCAGGATATCCTTTATCTTAGGTTGCAGATTGGCTTCTGTTATGAAATTGAAATAGGCGACAGACGTTACCACAAATCCGTAGGGGATAGGTAATCGCGCATTGGTCATTTCGCCGAGATTTGCTCCTTTACCGCCGACCAAACCAACATCATGTTTTGTCAC
>CAZBEJ010000009.1:0-23330 GCA_964490915.1 uncultured Gammaproteobacteria bacterium | reverse complement strand
GTAGTATGCCACCTTCCCAAGGTGGAGAAGCGAGTTCAATTCTCGTATCCCGCTCAAAAAATACCGATTTATTCAGAAAATCCAATACACTGTGTTATACTCTTAATATATGCTGTCAGGACAATTAGTGAAAACTATTACCTCGGATGGCTTAGAACTCCAAGGATTCTGGATGAACCAAAAAAGCAAGATCGCTGTTTTTCATTCGCACGGAACTGCCGGTGATTTCTATACCCATAAATTCATAGAAATCGAAGGCGAGATGCTCGCAAGACAAGGAATTTCTTTTCTAACTGCCAATAACAGGGGCCATGACGTCTATGCGGATATCCGTAAGTACAGCGGCAAAAAAGTTGGATGGACTACTATCGGCGGTGGGTTTGAACGGTTTGAGGACTGTATATATGATATTGAATCGTGGATCGATTTTCTGGAAAAACAAGGAGTTAAAAAAATTATTTTGCAGGGACATAGTCTTTCGCAAAAAATCCTCTACTATCAAGACCTTAAGAAGGATAAACGCGTCATCGGACAAATTCATCTTTCTCCCCAAAATGACGCTGGACTCATGTTCTATTCGCTGGGAAAAAAGAAATATGAGAAAACAAATGAAAAAATAGAATCTATGGTAAAAAAAGGAAAAAGCGATGAGGTTCTCCCAAAAGAATTTTCACCGGTCAGCTATGTCACTTCAGCTCAAATGTATTGCGGATACCTGACAGAACAAGGACCAGGTACTCTTACTCCATATCATAACCCAGATTCGCAAAATTGGGAAACAATAGGTAATGTAAAACAACCTATTCTGATAGTATTCGGCTCCAAGGATGTCTATATAAAACCTTCTGTCGAGGTTGCAGTCCGCCTTATCAAAGAAAAAACAGGCAAAACCCCGGATACCACAATACGCATAATCAAAGGAGCCATGCATAGCTATATCGGATATGAAAATCAACTGACCAAATCTGTTATGGACTGGATACAAAAACGGTATTTATAAAAACTTGTTTGTGTTCTTTGTTATTACTTACGGAGATGCTATAATTATTGCTGGATATGGTGCCGATGTAGCTCAGCTGGTAGAGCAGTCGCTTCGTAAGCGAGAGGTCGTCGGTTCGATTCCGACCATCGGCTCCAAAACAATATGACCAGATTACAACATCATCAGCAAAAACAATATGTCACGCACGTAATATTACTTTTTGTGGCATTCATTTTGGTGCTGTATTTTATTTTCGCTTACGGCATTCGTTTTGTACTTAATGCATCGGTTTACATAGCCAATTTGAATGCACCGAAAAATCAAGCAATTACCCAACTTACCAAAACCCAGGATCAATACGGAACTATATCCATAGACTCTATTCCGACGGCAACCAATAGCGCTCAGTTTACCATTAGCGGCTCAGTAGTCAATTTCAATATCCTGCAATTTTTTATCAACGGCGCCCGGGTAAAGGAAATCAATCTCAACAATAATAACACGTTTTCCGAACAAATTGGAGACCTTCAGGAAGGCCAAAACGAGGTATTTGTCAATGCAATAATCAGCGACAGCAATGTGGTAAAGAAATCCGACGTCTACACGATCATTTATAAAGGTACCCGACCGAATTTAAGCATTATCTCGCCGGATGATAAATCAAAGACCAATAACCAAGCCGTTGCGATAAAAGGAACTACGGATAAGGAAACCTTTATCAAAGTAAACGATCTGCCTGTTGTGGTTGATGCGCAAGGAAATTTCTCTACTGATGTCAAACTGAATGACGGAGACAACCAAATAACCGTAGTGGCGAAGGATATAGCCGGTAATACAAGTACGAAATCAATTACCGTTACGTACCGAAAAGATAATTAGGCAACACTGCCAAACTCACTCCCAACAGGAACAATATGAAAGGATGCAGAAGAATATTATCCGCAAATGAAAGAATCATAATATAGGTCAGGGGCAATATGAATAGCGGTGAAACAGAACCAAACGTAATAATAAGGTATAGAAATGTGATAAATCCAACGATACCCGTACAAACCAAAATAATCAGGTAGCTGGAACTCAGCGAAGCGCCCGCATGAGATTGGGTACCATTCTCGGAAACGATCTTGTTGATGACCTTATACGTTCCCCTCGCATACCGCAACCTGTTATATCCAATGCCAAATATGGGATTTTTACTCCATACGGTCAATCCGTCTGCGTAATCCGTCAATCGCGATTCAATGGAAAAAGTACGCGTTAATCCGACACCGATTCCAAACTGCTTCGGTACGACAAGGATTACGAACGCAATCACCAGCGATCCCGAAAAAAGCAGTAAATATTTTTTCCGTAAAAACAGATATATAAAAAATGTAATGAAAAGAGCAATATAGGCGCTTCTGGAAAATGTCAAAATGACGAAGAAAATATACAACGCAAAAAACAGGTACAACACCATGTGTTTCTTTTTCACCATATGTCTAAACTGAAGAAGCAAAAGACTCACCAAGCCAAAGACTGCAGCGGCTGTGGATGTGTCAAAAAAAACACCGAACAATCTGTGGAAATGCGGATCCCACCCAAGATATATGAGATTTCGCAGATCGGGATAAAACCATAACTGGGCAACTGACGTAATCGCGGTCACCGTAACAAACAAAAGTACTGCGTTGATGATTGAATGCTTAATTTCTTTATCTCTTTTGACCGCATAGAGCAAATAGATGGAAAAGAAGATATAACCAAACAACCGTATAAGATACAGGAGCGCGACGATATTTTGGCTAGGCGTGTAGGCAAAACCGCTGAATATATAGGATATACCGAATGCCAAAATAGCCATACTCAATGCGCGATATTTTTTTATGCAAAATACGAAAGGGTCCGATCCGTATTTAATGAACAGTATGATGGTCAATATACATAGTCCAATCTCATACATGTAGACGTTTACCTCCTGCTGGAAAAAAGAAATTCTCCCCAATTGACCAATGGAAAACAAAATAAAAACGCCGTAGATCAATAACGATATCAACATAGTCATCTAATGGGTATTAATTTGTGTGTATTGATAGAGCTTTGCGCGGACAAGAAACGAGTGAAAACTCATGAAAAATGCATAGGCAAAACCTCTGGCACCATCTAAAAAACCAAAATAGAAAACGTAGTTAAGAATGAACTTCCCTAAGGGAAACCATATGATTTGTACTATGTTGGTTTTTTTCCCGTGACCTATCAGCTCTCGGGCGCGAAGCGTGCTATATTCGTTGATATCTTGGATGAATTCCCTGACGCTGGGATGCGGATGATGGTTTAAAAACGACTGCAGCATTTCAGTATGTTTGGCTGTGTAAAAAATCTCATGCACATTCCCCATCCACTGTCCTGAATTTCTTCTTACCAATCTGATAATCCCAAAGTTGCGGACTTTTTGCGTTTCCCCGAACTTCAACTCTTTCCCCCACCAAAAATCACGTCGTTTAATATAAAAGGCGTGTATTTCCTGCCTCCGCGGTCTTTCAGGCGAAACCGCATCAACGATCTCTTTTTTCAATCCAGGCGTCACTACCTCATCCGCATCAATATACAGTATCCAATCTTCTCTTGCCAGGGTAAGCGCGAAGTTCCTCTGATTGGCAAAATCTCCGTGCAAAGCACGTTCGATAACGCGCGCATGGCACTTCTTCGCTACCTGGACCGTGTTATCGGTAGAGTTATCATCGACCAAAACGATATCGTTGCAAAAAGCTACGGATAACAAACACCGCTCTATATTTTTCTCTTCATTTTTCGTCAAAATCACCGCAGTAATCGGATAACTCATATCTTTAATATTAACGTATCAATATAATTCTGTCAGGCGATCCACATACGACTTCCACGAAAATAGAGAGTGGATTTTCAGCGACGTTACTTTCGGATCGTTATTTTTAACGCAGTACTGCATATATTCGACGAATTCGCTCAAACTCTCGGCAATATATGAGTATTTTTTCATTTCCGGGGTGATTGCTGATTGTAACCCGATGACCGGACATTCCTGAGACAAGGATTCAAGCACCGGAATATTGAAACTCTCATAGTGGGAAGCGGTCAAATAGGCAACCGCATTCCTATACAGATCCTGTAGTTCCTTTCTGCTGACCGTCTGTTTCACAATAATATTATCTTCGGGAACTGAGTCCATGTATTCGGGACCGATCAAATACAGGTGATAGTTTTTGAATTTTTGTTGGGATCTGAATTTTCTGAAAGCCTTGACGATGAACTTGATATTTTTGATCGGATGGTTCATGCCAACGAACAAGAAATATTTTTTCCTATTGTTACGGCGCGGACTCATGCTTAGGAAATCCAATGGCACGCCAAACGGAATGACGTATACGTGCTTATACGAAGGATATGCCTCACGCATTTCCTCTTTAACCTTCGAAGAGGAAACAATAATATAATCCGACCGGTCAATCATGGGTTTCAACTGCATACTCAACCTGATATATGAATCGCGATAATAATGCGGGAAGTAATAATAGGATAAACCATGAGAAAACGTAATGATTTTTGCCGTGCTGTACAACGGAACCGCCTGGTTCAATCCGAGAAAAATGTCTTTTTTGCTTATGAATTCCTCTATACTGACGCGGAATCGCATCCATAGCCGTGCCGGGATCAAGTAATCATAGCGCCAATGCGAACCCAAATTGAGCAAATCCGGTCTCTCGCAAAAGGAATAGATGTAATACAAGTTGTTCTGATCATAAGCCATGAGGCTCTGGATGATATTCAAAGTCACGGTGTAATTGCCGTACCTTCGTTTGAGCATCGTGCATAATCCACCGCCATCAAGTGATATTTTCATGGTTCGTGCAAAAATCTGTAACGTCTCCAAACCATAGTGGTCAATACCATCAGTATACCGAAATTGATCATCTCCGAGACAACCGTGATAACCGAGGATGCATAATACGAGAAATGGGGTATTAAAAGAATATTGAGCAGTAAATTGATTATGGTCTCGGTCAGAAAAACAAATACGACATAGTGCGCTTTTTCCAGGATATATAAAATATTCATACAGAGCGTATTGAGCAAAAGAAACGGAAACGACAGAATAATGATCTGCAGAACGGGTATGGACAAGGAATAATTTTTGTGGAGAATATAACCCAGGATATGTGGAGCAAAAACAATGACGCCGGATGCTACCAGTAGACCGATCGAAATTAAGAATGCCATATCTTTCATTAATCTGCGTTTGAGCAGGTACTTGTTTTTCGCAATCCGTGCGAGCATAGGTGTAGCGGTAACCGTATAACTCGATGCGATGAAAATAAGCGCCTCGAAAAACTTGTATCCAGCAGAATAAATACCCACAGCCTCTTCACCTTTGAAAAAACCGAGTACGAAAACATCGAGTTTGAAATACATCCCCGCGAAAAAACTGATCAGGATAAAAATATACGATTTCTTGAGGATTTCAAGCCAAAATTTCGGGTTAACATCCAAAACGAATTTTTTTATCTCCCGCTTGACGATAACCATATTAAAAAGCGTGTAGAGATTGTATAGGGCAAAAATGACCATAAACACCGCCAGAAGCCTTTTTGTCATGATCAGACTAACCGCAATGGCAACCGCAAGAGAAATATTGAAAATAAGGGCATTACGGGATGATTTGTAAACCTGATTCTTTACTGCAGTAAGGATAAAATAGCTGCCGGAAAACATGTTGGTAAAGATAACGGTTGCGGTAATGAATATATATCCGTATAGTTTTATATTCCCTTTAAAGATGAATAACGTGAAAAAAACCGTTGCGGCAAAGATGATGACTGCCGTGAAAATACGCAGGTTCAGCAATGAGTGCATGGATTTTTCGTCTTTGTTGGGTAAATAGACCACCCCGTATGACGTCGTTCCCAGATCGGCCAGCGGCGACAACAACATAACTTGGGCCCAAACCAAGGTATAGATACCGTATTCTGGCGCAGTGAGATAATGAATAAGCACTAAAAAATTGATGAAATTGGTTACCTTAATAAGGAAGGAGGATATGTTTAAACTGAAAAAATTCATGAGGAACTGGCTGGAAAAAATATAGGAGATAATTAACCCCTTGTATTCGAACAAAGTCTTTGGCGAGCGCATAAGCTCGTAGATTTTTTGGCTGGTTGTCCCGAAGCGAAGCAAAAACTTGAACCTGCTTTTGGCAAGATAAAAATCTTTTCGGGGATTTTGCTGGTTTGAGACTTCAAAATGCTCGTAAGTCGTTTCCGAATCAATTCCTATACTAAACCCTGCTTGTCTCGCACGGAAACAATAGTCCACCTCCTCGTAGTACAAAAAATATGACTCGTTCCATAAACCTGTTTTTTCTACAACCGCCCGTTTAATGAGTAAAAATGACCCTGACACGAAATCGACGCGCTGGAATCTCTGCTGAGGCTTTTTTGTGATAAGCCCTGCACTCATGCGCAGTCTGTCAATCTCACCACCATAGTAAATGATTCCTTGTTGTTTATTTGCAAAACCCCAGACATCGAATTTCATGGAAGGAGCAATCAGCCGTTCTGCCGAAATTCCCTTAATTGAAATATCTGGATTGAAAATGACCAATATATCCGCATGATCCTTTAAAGCTTTTTTTATCCCACTATTTACTCCGGCAGCATATCCTTTATTATTTCTCGTGCAGTCTGAAATGTAAAATGTACATTTTTTCAACCGTAAAGCTTTTATTTGCTTTTTAACTTTTTCGATGTCTTCAAGTTCGCTTTCACGGTAATACGTGCTGATAAATGCTATTTTCATGAGGATTGTTTTTTTGGCGATATTTTTTTAATCACCATTATACAGTAAGTCAGCAATTCCATATAGGCAAAACCCAAATCAAGAGGAAGCCTGAATATTCCATCCCTGTATCCTTTATCCGCAATGAACCTACTCCAGAACATATGGATTGGATACAGCGTCAGGTGTTTTATCCCAACCGTTTCATTCCGTTTTATCCGGTCTTTCGCATCCCGAATGCTATAATCGGTAAATTTCCCATACATTTCCCATAGAGAGCGGTAAGAATAATGATAAACCTCATGCTTTAATGTTCCTGTCCTTCCACGGGTTAGTTCATATTTTTCGTGCACAGATGCCGCCTTGATATCAACCTTGTTTTTTTTGAATAAAATCATTTTTTTATACGCTTCACCGCCATGATGAAGAGGCTTTCCGAGAAAATGCGTCTGGAACCTGATAAAAAAACCACTAAGCGGCTGTCTCTTGTCATGGATGACTGAATATATTTCTTTTTTTAATGCAGGACTCAGTACCTCATCGGAATCAATCACCAATATCCAAGTTCCGTTTGCTTTTTTCAAACCAAACAGCCGCTGTTTCCCCAAATCGTACTCGTGATGATTGAATATTGTTGCGCGATGATGTTTAAGGATTTCGATGGTCCGATCTTGGGAATAGTCGTCGATAGCAATAATCTCGTCCGCCAGATCTTTTACCGAATCAAGGCATGTATCCAGAAGCGCTTCCGCATTTTTCGTAATCATCACCAGCGAAAGAGACGGTTTCATGATCTCATTATACCGTGTCCTTTGATTTTCAGCATCTTATCAATACAATAGTCTGTTAACACGCACAAATCTTTATTCATTGATTTGCATATATATATCGAAAATATCAGCGGTATAATAATATCTTTCGTTAGTTCTGTAGCATATAATCCATGGTCAAATCAAATACAATAATTGATAATTGCTTCATGCCTAAATGCAGGATATGCGGTTCAACATCTATCAATAAAAAACACCGACTTGGTCACTATAGTTATTATCTCTGCTCATCCTGCAAAACCCTGTTCCTGAATCCCATGCCAAAGGCAAAGGAAATGGATTTCTATTACCAGTCGAAATTCACCTATGATGTTGGCAGGGTAGAAGAACGAAGAACAAAAATAAAGGCAGGAAAGATTCTGGATACGCTCCGCTTGATCAGACCTTGGGCACATACGCTTTTGGACATCGGATCCGGCTTCGGCTTCTTTCTGAGCGAAGCGCAAAAACAAGAATACGATGTCACTGGTGTAGAGCCGTCCAAAGCCTTATACGCATACTCAAAGCGCTATCTGAAAGCCCATATGATCAATACTGACTTCCAATCGTTCCTCGAAATAAACAAAAACCACTATGATATCATTACACTCATCCATGTCATTGAACATTTACCCGATCCCAGACAAACCCTTGAGCAAATCTTTGGCCTTTTGAAACCAGGAGGTCTCCTCTATATCGAAACCCCAAATCTTGACAGCCATCTCTATGAAACCGAACAGGGCCAATATACGTTTCTTACCCCACCCGACCACCTCTGGATTTTCTCCCAGTACTCGATAAGGGAACTGCTTAAAAATATGAAAGGGGTTTCTATCGCAAAAATTTCTACATCGACTCACCCGGAACATTTCATGGGAATACTTAAAAGAACATTACAAATCACAAATAACAAACATCAAATCAATGACAAATCATCAATAACAAATATCAGAACTAAGTCGAAGAAAACCCAATCATCAATACGGGAAATAAAATATCTCCTGCTCGATAAACTGCTTGCTCCTCTCATGTCTCCCCTATTGAATATTAACCAGAAAGGGAGCATATTGGAGCTCTATATTACTAAAGCATAGCTCGCATGCCATACAGATTTAGATTGTCTTGAAGCTCCGAATATAATCTCGGGCTATATTGTCACTCAATAGCATATTATGCTAATTTGACATGCCGTGATAACCCAATCGATAATTGTTGTGGATTATAATCCATTGCTCTTCGGCAGCGCATCGTTTACAACATAACTGTGAGACTGATATGTAAAGCTTTTCTCATCACGATAGCCGGTTCCATACTGTTTCTTTCTCTCCCCCGGTATTCGTATGCGCAGTGGATTAAATATCCTTCGAATCCCGTATTGCCTGCTTCAGCGTCATCCTGGGACAGCATACATACTGCATCTCCTGCTGTTATCTACGAGAATGGATTCTTCAGAATGTGGTATCAGGGCTCGAACAAAGCAGGGTGGTCCATAGGCTATGCAGTATCAACAGATGGAATAACATGGACACGAGAATCTTCACCGCAGATTACTCCCACAAGCTATGGTGAAGCAAATGTACTGGAGGTTGTGGAGCCTATGGTATTGAAAAACGGATCAATATATCAGATGTGGTTTAAGGAAACTATAGGAAATCCCGTAAACAAAAACAGGATACGGTATGCGGAATCTCCGGACGGTATATCCTGGTCGGTTTACCCCGAACCGGTTCTCGAGACTCCGGAGAACGATACCTGGGATGCTTTAGGACCAACCAATCCTTCAGTTTTGTTTGACGGCCATATGTATCATATGTGGTATGTGTCAGCAGGCGCCGGCAGCTGGAAGATCGGGTACGCGAGTTCTTCCGACGGCAAACACTGGAGCAAATCAGGTAATAATCCGTTAAACGTACCTATGCTGGATTTCGTCGGCGCTGTAACCGTTAAAAGAATCGACAATCTTTTTCAAATGTGGTATCACGTTGGTCAAGCCGGAAAGAATGTTTCGATATATCATGCGGTTGCAAACGCCCCGGATCAGAAACAATGGAGTTGTGTGGAATCGTGTGAGGTGTTTGGCCGAGGTCAGTCTGCTTTTGATTCACAGGACGTTACTGCGCCGGATATTTTGGTTTTCCCGGATCGCTACCTTATGTGGTATACGGGAAATAACGGATCAAACTGGCAGATCGGACTGGCTACCTATAATGTACCCGTATCACCTACTCCAACTCCTGTTGACCAAAAGAATCCAATAATTATCATTCCCGGGTTTATGGCATCATGGAACAAGGATGCCATACTTCATGATCAACCGACGCGGCAATCCGATTGGAAAGCGACGCCATTTACGCATGAATACGAAGGGATTATCAGGACGCTGGAGAATATCGGTTATCAAGCCCGCCAGGATTACTTTGTATTTTATTACGATTGGAGAAAAGGAGCAGAAACTCTTGCGTATGATCTAAAAGATTTTATTCAGGAATCATCGATCAGCGCTCGGCAATTTTCACTCATCGGCCATTCATATGGAGGCTTAATAGGACGCATCTATGCACAAAAATATCCTGATCCGCATTTTCAAAAACTGGTGACCGTCGGTTCACCCCACCAGGGTACCGCATTGACCTACAAGCCGGTTGAGGCGGGTGAACTGGACAAAAGTAATTCCCTGCTCTGGCTTGCGGAAAAATCGTTATTGCAGATCTATAAGGACGGTATAAAAACCGACAAACAAATTATCGAAGAAAAACTCCCGGCTGCCCGTGACCTGTTCCCGTCGTTCGACTTTTTGAAGACCGTGGACAACCGAACAATATTCATTCACGATATGCGTATTCAAAACCCCGTGCTTCAGAAATATTCTGTGGGCTTTTCCGGCATATTTCCAAACCTTCAAACGGTCGCTGGCGAAAAACACGATACTCTTTTCGGATATTCAGTCAACCCACGTTCGCTCATTGATCAAATCCTTGACCTGTACCCTGACGGCAGGCCCGTTGATATGACATTCAGGATTGGCGATTATACGATTATTTCCGATAGCGCAAAAGCCGGAAATGATCCTGTTATCTTTCCATACAACCACGGTGAAATAATGTATGAAAAAGATGCGGTTAAGTCCATTCTCCATGCCGTCGGTATCGACCCTCAGGATGGCCAAATTGCGTCAGGCTCCGCAACCGTTATCACGCCGTCGCTTATTTTTTATATGCTTTCGCCTGCGCGAATGGAAGTCACGCACAATGGTATAACGTATCCGGAGCAGGACGGCATGATCTTTATCCCGAATGCTGCACCTGATTCCTATACTCTTTCGGTTATCGGACTGGATAACGGGCCGTATAAGGTTATTGCCGGGCAGATAGGAACGGAGAAAGATTCCTGGTCAACTATCCACGGAACAATTACGGCGTCGCTTCCTGATTCTCAAATTGACACCTACACTATCAATTTCAATGAACAACTACCGTCTTTAATTCTTACTTCAACCGAATCTCTGGATGAACTCATCTTGTATCTTTCCAATCTAAATGAGACGGTGAACAATACCAATATTACCTATGCCATCACTACCCTTAGGCAAACTAGTGGTCTATATGTACAGAATCAGCTTCAGAAACTGAAATCGTTTCTTTTATTAGCTCATTCATACCTTTTGGCCTCATACGATGCATCTGCACAGCCAAACAAAAACAGCGTACTCACTGCTTTGGAAAAACTGGAGCGCTTATATCAACACAGTCTGGCAAGCTATACGCCGGGAACAGACCGCATATCCATACAACAGCAGCTTTCGGCATATAATACACGATATTCGTCAGTCAACAACTCACTCCTTATGAAGAAAAACCAAGGTTATGATTTCGTGAACGGCCTTTTTTTGATTGAGGAAACAAACCGGCGCATGGAGAGTGCAGAATCAGAGATTGCCGACCAGGACTTTACTGCAGGAGAAATTTTACTGAAAACAAATGAAGCCCTCATTAAAGGATTAAAAAAATTATAAGGGAATAATATCGGGAAATGTATGGTTATATAACAATCTAAAACTCCATTTTTGTCGCTTATAATCCATTGAGTTTTTTCCGGCAATCCGTAACACTATATCTATTAGCATTTTTACCATTTGAAAGAGGTGAAACCTATGAGGAGAATATTTTCCAGTCTGGTTATCATGGTTATGGTATCTGCTCTGGCTGTTTCCGCAACGCGTGCATATTTCAGCGATACGGAAACATCATCGGGAAACAGGATTACCGCAGGTACACTGGATTTAAATCTCGATGGGACGAATGAAAATAGTGTCAAATTCCCGGATGTAAGCATTCTTCCCGATCAGACAGTCTCCGGCACATGGACAGTCCATAACACCGGTTCAATTGCAGGATATCTCGATTTACACAAAATATCAAAAAGAAGCGACGAGTACGGCTGCGTTGAACCGGAGATTTCCGCAGGTGATACCACGTGTGATAATCCCGGTGAAAGTCAGGGAGAGCTGTTGGATCTTTTGAATATTCATATTTTTGTCGATGCGGATAATGACGGAACCTATGATACGGGCGAAACAAATATTTTTGAAGGATTGGCTAATGGTTTAGCTTCAGATTATGATCAAAACATAAGTCTTACCTCGGATGAAACAACGTATATAACCATGCTGGTTAATTGGCCGTCGTCATCGCCGGATACCGATATAAAAGCGCAAGGCGATACATTTGATTTGGGCATGACGTTCGAATTAGCGCAAACTCAGGCTCAATAATTCGGTTGGCATTATGTTCTCTCTGCAGAAAGTACTGTAGAGAGAGCGCTAATGCGAACATTTGGATTTTCCGTAATAATTTTTATGTTCTCGATCTGCCTTTTTTTCACTACAATTAATTGTAGTGGGGGTTCTTTTGTTGATCTTGAAACATCCGCCGGTAATCGCATAGTAGCCGGTATCTGGAATACCACGCCTACTCTATCAAGCATCATTTCTGGTCTGTCCACACCAACCGCATCCAATGATGCAAAAACTCTCATCAAGTGGAACACGGACATACCTTCTACCACTAATGTCGAGATAAGAACAGATACCGCCAATCCTTGGATACTTGTTTTGCCCGAAGACACAGCAGCGGACAATACCGTTCATTCGAAAGAAATTCCAGGTCTTTTTCCTCTGACTACGTATTATTTCCGCGTCAAGAGCAAAAGTGCATTTGGAAATGAAACAATATCCCCAGAACAGCATTTTGAAACGGGCCAGATACGCTTGGGATCAATTATGAATTATGCGGATGTCGTCATTAATGAATTTTTACCGAATCCCATAGGAAACGACAATGCAGCCATACCAAACGGAGAATGGATTGAGCTTTTCAATCGGAGTTTTACCTCCACCTACGAGGTGTCAGGATGGTATCTTACGGATTACGATCCTTCGCACCGGTTGAATATTACCCTTCAAAATACAATATCTTCTGATCCTACGACATCCGGACTTATCCTGGGACCACAGGAATTTCTGGTCGTGTACCGCAACGGAAATAATTTATTTTCACTGAATAACGATGCTGCAGGCGACCAAGTTAATCTATATAACACGAATGATGATCTTGTCGACAGTCAGGATTATAATAGCGGGTTAAACGATACGGTTCTTGAGAATAAGTCTTTCGCTCGTTTTCCCGACGGTTCCGACTATTGGTTCGACCCTATCCCGACTGCCGGGAAAACAAACAGGATTTATTAAATGAAAATACGTTTTAACAATCGGCTGGCACAAACATGAAAATATTAAAATTATTTTACTGGATCTCCATCGGCTTTATTGTTATTGTCGGACTTATTTTAATTGCGACGGAATTCAGCTTTGGAAATGGGTTAAGACTATATACCATCGAAAGCGGCTCGATGGGTCCTACGATAAAAATTGGTAGTTTGATTCTTTCTATACCTTATAAACAATATTATAAAGGCGACATCATTGTTTTCAAATCACCAAGTGAAAGAAAGTTAAAAAATCCTAAATTTACTACAACTCATCGAATCTATGATATTGTTGAATCAAACAACACTACTGATATTATTACTAAAGGAGATGCGAACAAAATTCCGGATATCGTACCGATAACCAAAGATCTAATACTTGGCAAAGTCATTATCATCATTCCTTTAATTGGCTATCTTGTTAGCTTTTCAAAAACTCAGGCCGGTTTTATTATTCTCATTATTATTCCTGCCACTATAATCATTTACTCGGAATTGATGAATATTAAAAATGAAACGCTGCGACTTATCAAAGAGAGAATACAAAGAAAATCAACACTTCCAGAAAAAATTGAGGAAAAAATAGGAGAAGAAATTATTACTGTCGAAAAGGAAATAATCAAGGATGTTACAAAGATTGGGAAAAAGAAACGTTGGAAAAAATGAAAAAAATCCTGTTTTCCATTGTATTTCTTTTGCTTTTCATCGGATTTATGTACGCGCCGCGTGTACACGCAATAACCGACACCTCAGACGATCTGCAGGTTACATATGACGATCCTCTGTTTTCTTCTTCGATCGTTTGGTATCCGGGTCTTTCCGTGACCAAATCAATTACGGTTAAAAATGTTGGCGCAAGTACGCATACTACTTCAATAAAAGCGGACAATACATCACAAACCGGAAATATTGATCAACTATACCTGTTCAAGATAACAGAAGGTTCTGCGTCCTGGTACGGCGGATCCGATGACAAAACTATGAAAAATTTCTGGGATGCGGGCGAACTGGATCTGGCGGATATTTCTTCCGGAAACTCGACGACCTATGACATAACTATCACCATGCCAAGGAGTGCGGGGAACGAATACCAGGATAAAACAGCAAAATTCGATCTTATCATCGGGTTTGCTGGTACCAATGAAACAGTAACTGTCAGCGGAGGTGGTGGAGGTGGAGGAACGGTTGCCGGGGCAACAACAACAGTCTGCAATGACCAAAAGCCCGGTTCAACTCCTGTTTTGCTTTCCGCCATTCCCGGAAGTAACTCTGTTATCCTAAATTGGTCCAAAGCCAGTGATCCTGTCAGCTACTATCTGGTTGCCTACGGCATATCGCCGAATAACAACACCTATGGCAACCCGAACGTAGGGAATAAAGATACAACCTCATATACCGTCAACAATCTTTCCGGAGGGACAACATATTGTTTTATCGTCCGTGCGGGGAACGGCTGTACGCCAGGGGATTTTTCCAACCAGATCTGTACGACACCAGCGGGCGGAACGGTTACCGGAGTTGCTGCAGGATTTGCTCCCGGTGTACTGGGTCTTTCCACGCCTGAAGCAAAACTCACAACGCCAAACGGCAGGAAAGGCGAAACAAAAGGAGTTGAAACAGCTGTTACCTCATGCAAAAATTGTATCTGGTGGCAGTTGATTCTTTTCGAAAGTATTGCTCTTTTGCTTTCCTATTTTTTCTTGCTTAAAAAACGCTGATTTAAACATCCGTATATAATAACTATGATCATTCCTCTCGCTGTCTACCTTGCATTTCTGTACCTCAATAAAAACTGTGGGATGCCAGGGCTGTTTATACGCTCACTCTCACCGTTCTGTACATATTTCTGGTTCATCGTCACTGTCACATACCTCATTATATCCATGGTCTGCGTAAAAAGAGATAACCCGGCACATAAAGAACAGTAAGTAGTTATGTGGTAATATCGAATTTTTCCAATAGCTTTTTGTTTCCTTCAATCTGGTATCGTAACAGCTCCGAATAAATACCTTTATGTTCAGACAGTTCCGAAGGGCTGCCTGAATCAACGACCATGCCCCTATCCAAAACAATGACTCTCTTTGCGCTCTGAATGGTCGAAAATCTGTGAGCGACGATCAGAACCAATCTGTCTTTCATCAGCTCTTCAAGAGCCACCTGCACCTCTCGCTCCGATTTGGAGTCCAGATTGGATGTCGCTTCGTCAAGAATGAGAATCGGCGCGTTTTTCAGAATTGCGCGCGCAATTTGGATTCTTTGTTTTTCCCCACCCGACAACCTTACTCCACGCTCACCTACCTCGCTGTTCAGACCTTTCGGTAGCTCATTCACAAAACCATATGCATTTGCTTTTTTCAGTGCATCCGCAATCAATGCATCAGTAGTACGGAGTTGCCCATACGCAACATTTTCCCGTATGGTAGTAGAAAACAGCTCGTTTTCCTGGAATACCAGAGCTATGTTGTTTCTGATAAACGTGTGATCAAGCTCTCCATAATCCCTTCCGTTCAACAGGATTTTACCTGATGTCGGGTTATACAACTTTAAGATCAGATTAACAATCGTTGTTTTCCCGACGCCGCTGTGCCCCACCAAGGCAACGGTTTCATCCTTCTGAAGATCAAAGGAGATGTCCTTCAGTATATTGCCACTTCTTTCATACCTGAATGTAACCTTCCTGAATGTGATTGATGCATGCTTCAGTTTCCTGCCTTCGGGTTTTAACGCATATTTTTCCATAACCGGCAGATTCAGTATTTCAAGAAATTCTTTCGAACCGCTTTCTGCTGTCTGCAGATTGGTCAGAATAAACGACATGGCAAACAGAGGCCTCCGCGCCTGGCTTAAAAGCTGGAGTATTAACACCATGGCGCCTAAGGTCAGGCTTCCTTTGAATGTACTGTAAAAAACAATTACGTTGATTACGGTAATTATGACGATCAGCCCCAAGTTTCTCAGGAAATCGAATGCGTGGAATGTGGTACTTTGGCGTGCATAGATATTGTTTATATCCGACATGCTTTCGGATACCAAACTCCATTCGTTCCGTTCGTTATTGAAACTCTTGACGAGTTTAATGTTCGAAATTACCTCACCCATCCTGCCACGTGAATAATCATCAATCTTGTTTTTCTTTTCTTCTTCCTCACCCCACCGCTTGGTGGAATAATAGCTCAGGATGAGGTACACCGGAAACAGTAGAAAGGTAAAACCCGCAATCCAGATATTGTAATAGGCCATAATCAGGATGGTGAACAAACTTTGCAGGAATGTCGGCAGTATGAAATTTGTCAAGGTATTGATGAACTCGTAGATCGTAAAGATTCCTCTGTTGAGCTGGTTCACGATTTTTCCCGAGATTTCCGAATCGAAATAACTCTGCGGGAGACTCAAAACCTTTGCATAGAATTTTTCGGTCAAAAACTGCCTCAGTTTTCCCTGCAGATGGTCACCAAGCCTGTTGGTAATCGAAGTCAGTACAACACCGATAAAACTCATAAGAAATGCGATTGAGATAAGGAGAATCAGATTATTGAGGCTTCCACCTTTACCCGACAGCTTTGTTACGATATCGTCTACGATCCATTTGGATAAAACAGGAGCAACCAGTTCGGTTATCGAGGAAATGAGGATTAGAAAACCTATGACAAATGTCAATGTATACAGCGGTTTTGCCAACTTGATGATTTGTGTAAGATTCTTCATGATATATAATTATACCTGATAGTATTACCTTTAAAGTAAGAGATATGACGTTATCGAACCATAAAAAAATCCCGCCAAGTAGTACCAATACTGATGTCTTGTGGATTCGACAGGGTTTGAACCTGTGACCTTTCGGATGTGAACCGAATGCTCTACCGCTGAGCTACGAATCCTGGTACTGTAAGCAGTCCTAGTTAACTGAGCTAAACCACCAGGCATCTCTATTACTATATGTATTATTATATACCACCTCTTGTTTTTCCTCACTGTTTTCTTTACAATGGATCTTTATGAGCTTCACCAAGAAAATAATCGAATTTGTCATGGATATTCTCGAAACCGTAGTGTTTATCGGCTCTCTTTTTATCGTCATTTACCTGTTTATTCTTACACCGAACCAAGTCAAAGGAGCGTCAATGGAGCCTACTTTTAATTCGGGCGATTACATTTTAACCAGCAGGGTTACGTTCAAACTGCGCATGCCCCAACGGGGGGACGTCATAGTATTCAAGGCGCCCATGAATCCGGATATAGAATATATTAAACGGGTAATCGGCCTACCCGGAGACAAGATCAGAATCCACGACGAAAAAGTTTATGTGAACAACGCGCTAATCAATGAACTATATATTTCCGCACCGACCAATTTATGGGAAAACGGCTACATCAGTGACAACGAAACCTTAACAGTGCCAGACGGTGATCTCTGGGTCATGGGAGACAACAGACCGCGCTCTTCCGACTCACGGGAATTCGGACCTATTCCCATCTCGAGCATAATCGGCCAGGTATTTTTCAGATATTTTCCTTCAAACAAACTAGGAGTCATTGGTAACCCTCTGCCTCCGAATATCCGCAGTTAAATTTATTTTATTTTCTTCAAGATCGATTGAATAATTAGAGTTGTTTTTTCAGGATTTCCTTTTATCTCAAATATAATTTTGCCTCTTATTCTCGTCTGAATAATTTTGAGATTTAGATCATGGTCAAGCGTTTTGACGCCATCCAGTAAACTCGCGATTTCTTCACTCGATATCTTTTTTCCGCCAGATTGAACCTGATAGAGTCTTTCCCGCACTAACGTTTCCGTTTGTGCCACCGTAAGGTTATTAGTCAGGATTTTCTCGTATACCTCGATCAACGTGTCTTTATTTTTTATGCGCGATATAACAAACAGGTGGCTCAAGGTAATCAGCTTGGAATAGTATCCGTCAACTATGATATCCGGCAGATTGAACAAACGTAATATATGGCAGACATAGGAAGGGTTTATCGAGAGCTTTTTCGCCAAATCCACAATGCGAATTTGTTTATCGTAAACAAGATTATGGAGAAGTTTTGCCTTGGAAAAAATATCCTGTTCCTGTTTTATTTGCTGGATAACAATATCTGGATCTGCCATGCCATTATAGTATATCACTCAGTTACCATTACGTATTTCTCACCTTTCCGTATATAGAATTTTACCTTGCCTTTTTTCAAAGCCATGATCGTAAAGTCCTTTGAAAGCTGTGTTCCCGCTCCCGCATTGACCCTTGTACCACGCTGACGAATAATGATATTGCCGGGATTTACGAACTGTCCGCCGTATATTTTCACGCCGAGCCTTTTGGAACGAGAATCCCTATTCCCCCGTACTGTTTTTTGAGCCTTTGTATGTGCCATATGATCAATTAAAAATTAAGAATCAAAGCTATAGATTGACGATCTTCAGTTTCGTTAATTGCGCCTTGAATCCTCTCACTTTCCTGTATCGGACTTTTGCCTTGAATTTTGCAACACGTATCTTATCTCCTTTGAGTTGTGAAACTACTTTTGCTTTAACTGTTTTCTTCAACTGCGGATTACCTAATTCGACTTTCCCGTTCTCAGTGTCAAACGAAGCTAAAGACGGCAATTCTACTTCGCCGTTTTCTTTCTGGTCAATGCGGTCTACCACAATTTCGTCGTTGTCCATTACCAGGTATTGTTTCCCTCCGGTTTTTATAACTGCATATTTCGGCATATTCTATAAATTATACAAAAAAATACGAGATCTGCAAGCATACATCGCAAAATCACGGGATGAGGGCAAAACCGATTAAGAGAGCCAGAACCGAAGAACCGCCATATGATATAAAAGGAAGCGCTATACCCGCGATCGGAACAAGCCCCATATTCATGGAAATATTGACAACGACCTGGAATAACAGATATGCAATAAAACCTACGCTAAAAAGGAAATTGCGTTTGCTTTGCTGATCAGACCTATAATAATATTTAAGCATACGCGTAACCATAAAATAAAAAATAACGCCAAAACAAATAAGTACAAGAGCACCACCCACAAAACCAAACTGTTCTACCAGAGAAGAAAAGGCAAAATCGGTATAATTTTCAGGCAAAAAATACAATCTCGATTGAGTACCCAACCCCAATCCCTTTCCTAATAAGTTGCCGCTCCCTACGGTAATGACTGCCTGGATCATGTTATACGACGTACCCTGCGTATCGACGTGCGGATTGACAAAGCTCATAATACGATTTTTCTGGTAATTTTTCAGGAATATCCAGCTGAACGGCAGCAAAAGGACCAACACTAAAATCGTGGAGAATAAATACCGCTTGGGAAAGTGGGAGAAGAGAATCATTGCTGCGTATATGACCGCAAAAACAAGCGCATTTCCCAAATCAGGCTGCTTGAATATTATAAATGTCGGAATAATGAAATATATGAAGCTTTTGAGAAAATAGGAAAAGTGTTCAAATTTGAAATGTTTACGGGAAAGAAAATCCGCCATGAACAGGATGAAGAAAATCTTAAAAAATTCAGAAGCCTGAAATCTATAAAAATAGAAATCGATCCACCGCTTAGATCCTTTTACCTCCAATCCTATGAAAAATGTGAGTAATAATATCGCTATGAAAGCCCAATAGATAGACCGTATATTGAGATGGAAAATATTACTGCCGACTTTTTTTACAATAAAGAATACCAATAATCCCAGGGAAAGATATACAATCTGGCCTGGTACAAGATTAGGATGAATACCAAATACAGTAAATATCCCAAACAACGAGAGAAACAGTGAAGGGAATAAAAGTTGTACCATAGGTTCTTAATCTAAGCTGATTGTACAACAAGCTCAGGTCCGATCTCAACTTGCTTGGCTAATATTTTTTTCTTTATCGATGATATTTCTGTTTTGAATTTCTCGGGAACGACAATGCTTATCATATCGGTGGGTTTTAGCTGGAGTTCTTTTCTTTTTGACTGGATGGACCTGAGAAGTTCGCGCAATTCGCCTTCCTTTCGCAGTTCCTCCTCTGTAACCTTAACTTCTTGTTTCGGATATTTGTGTTTCTTGTTTATTACAACATTTTTAACATTGAGTTCCTTAAGAACCATGTCCCAGATCTCATGAGAAAGATTTTTGGGATTGTGTTCTATAGTTATTTCCAGTTTTGCCATTGGAATACGCACTTTGATATTCCGGGATCTCCGTGCGGCATGGCCTGCTTCACTGATTGCACGAGCTATATGCATTTGCTCCTCCAAAGTTTTGTCATATACCGATGTATCCAATACCGGCCATTTCTCAAGATGTACGGATTCCTTTCCCGTGAGTACCGTATACATTTCCTCGCTGATAAACGGCATAAACGCTGAAAGCACGATAGACAGGTTCTTCAAAACGATATACAGTGTTGAGTAAAATTCCCGCTTGTCTTTTTGGTCATCTGAATTATTCCATATTCTATCCCTGCTTCTCCTTATGAACCAGGTTGACAAATCACTTACAAATCTCTCTGTCTCCGATGTTGCGGATTTGGCATCATAGTTTTTCATGCTCTGTTCGATATGATTTACCAGCCAGCCTAGCCTGCTCAGTATCCATTTATCCAAAATGTTTAAGGTTGCAGGTTGTAGGTTGTAGCTTGTAGGTTTAAACGTATCAAGGTTGGCGTATTCAATGAAGAACTTGAATACATTCCACAGCATGAGATAAAACTGCCTCCTGACTTCATCGGCTTTTTTGTACCCAAAAAGCATGTTGTCGGCCGGATTTTGTCGGGAAAACATCCAGCGCATCACATCAACACCTATCTTATCAGCGCCTTCGTTGAATTCGATCGCATTACCCCAACTTTTATGCATTGGTCTTCCATCTTCACCCAACAGAGTTCCAAAACCGAGTACGCGTTTGAAGGGATTTGCGTATTCCAAAACCGTGGACATCGCAATCATGGCATAAAACCAGTTTTTGAACTGACCGGGAAATGATTCCGTAATGAAATCTGCCGGGAACCATTTTTTCCATTCGGATTTGTCCGTAAAATAGAGTGGTTCGCCTTGATTGTACGCGGTTATGGTCGAGTAAGGCACAATACCTGCATCTAGCCACGGATTACCGACATCATCTATCCTGTGCATTTTAGCCTTACAATTCTTGCATGCGATGATCACCGAGTCGATATATGGTTTATGCGGCGCATGTCCCTCAAATTCATTCCATCCAGAAACGGCGCGTTGCTTCAGTTCGAGTTTCGAACCTATAATTTCAAATGTTCCGCATTTATTGCATTCGTATATGGGAAGTGCAAGTCCCCAGTATCGGTTTTTTTTGCTGATTAACCAGTCGTGCATATTTTTCAGCCAGTCCAGTTCCCGCTCAAGGCCGAACGACGGCATCCAGGTGATTTTTTTAGCCACCTTAATCATTCGTTCTCTCAGTGTTTTCCCAATTTTTAACTTTTCATTTTTCACTTTTAGCTGCGATTGTTTATCCATTGCTATATACCATTCATCCGCCACCTTCCATACCAATTCGGTTTTGCAGCGCCAACACGCAGGATAGCGGTGCCGGTATTTATGAATTCTGAAAACACACGAATGCTTTTTGTTTTGTTGTTCCATGTAATCAAGGATTACACGGGGATTTTTCTTGGCGTTTTTGCCGCTGAACTGTCCAAGTCCGGGAAAATAATCTGCGTTGTCTTCAATGATCGGAATCATCGGAAGCCCGCGTTTTTTTCCGAGCTGGAAATCCTCGGTACCCGCAGACACCGCCGTGTGCACCATGCCCGTTCCTTCGGTAAGCAAAATCGGCAGGACTGTTTCATCTGTCGCAATAACCGTATGGAATGTCTTGGGATTTTTCCTGGCAACTTCCTGAACCGCGGGTAGGTCATCAAATTCAGAGGTGTACTTCAAACCAACCAGCTCTTTTCCTTTTGCTGTTTCTACAATTTTTTTGTAGTTTTTTCCAAATACCGCATCAACCAGATTCTTGGCGATCCAGAACTTATTCCCGCTTTCCCCTTCAACCAACGAGTAATCATAGGTTTCATCGACCGCAACCGCAATATTGGCAGGCAAAGTCCACGGCGTTGTCGTCCATACCAGAAGATATTCGTCTTTTCTGCCGGTTATGGGAAGTTCAAAATATATGGACTCATGAACCACGTCCTTATAATCCTCGGTCAGCATTTCGTGCTGTGAGATTGCTGTTTCGCAGCGCGGACACCACGGTACAGATTCATGGCCTTTGTATATCCAACCATGTTCGTAACACGTTTTAAGAAAATACCAAATCATGTAATTGTTCTCCTCGCTCATGGTGTAATACGAATGATTCCAATCGGCAAAATATCCCAGTCGTTTTGACTGTTCTGTTTGTATCGAAGAGAATTTTTTTACACGATCCTTGCAGAGTTGTACGAACTTGGCGATCGAAGCTTTTTTATCTCCGGGCACCAGGTTCTCTATGTCTTTTTTTGACTTGAGTCCAAGCTCTTTTTCCACTTCGACCTCGACCCAAAGTCCCTGGCAGTCGAATCCGTTCTGAAAACGCTCCTTATATCCGAGCAAATTGAAGAACCGCGGCCACAAATCCTTGTATGTGCGGCCCCACGCGTGATGCACTCCCATAGGATTATTGGCAGTAATCGGTCCATCCAAAAAAGAAAAATATTTATCCGATTTGCTGTTTTTGAGAAGATATTTTTTTATGATACCGTTTTTCTCCCACAGATCAAGCCACTTTTTTTCCATGGCAATAAAATCGTTATTCGTCTCTACTGGTTTGAACATAAAATGTGATTATAATAAAATTAATTACAGAATTCTATAGAACACAAAAACTACATAAAATCGGCGTAATTTACTTTACATTAATAAGTCTGGAAAACCTCATAAATTCAAATAAAATTTAAGCGTGGAGTTTATTTTCCGAGGAAATCCTATTGAGCTTGACAAATTCGATTTCATTGTGGTAAGATATAAACAGTGAGGGGACTGC
>CAZBEJ010000008.1:0-24552 GCA_964490915.1 uncultured Gammaproteobacteria bacterium | reverse complement strand
ATTGAAAAACTAAAAGAAGATGTCAGAACGGCAAAAGCAAATATCCCGATCATCGTATCTTCTATTTTACCCAAGGAAAGCACAAACAGCATGTATTTTAAAAATGGCGTATGGATCTGTACATATTCTTACGTGCTCATACTCGCGGAAATTATCAGACAGAGATTGATTGAGGTGGCGCGAGAAAAGTTTATAAGTCAAAATAAAGGAACAAAAGCGGAAGAATTGTATTCTTATGTTATGGGAAATGAGTTCAGCCAGCAAGTTCAGGCAATCATTGATTCTTATATTGCCATGAAAAACGAATTGAACAGGGAGAAAAGAGCCTTTGAAAACATCTGGAAAAACAGGGAAGAAGAAATGGAAAAAATAATCAAAAGTACCGCGAGAATCGTAGGAACGATCAGCGGACGAGCAGGTCAAGGTTTTCCTCAACTCAAAGGCCTTGATTTATTGGATTCGGGGGAGAAATAAATACAGTATGCAACAATCTTTTTTTGATGAAATATTCCATGTTTTTTCAAAAATGATCATTGTGGTTCCGGTGGTTATTGTTATCATGGCATTATTCATGCGTTTTACGCAAAAAACATCGCCACTATCGTTCAATCAAACTGTTCCTGCGCCCACAGTTCATATCCTGCCGACGTCCGCATCAGTCAGTGCTTCTTCCAGCATACGGGTAATGTTAGATGGGCCGTTCGTATGTAACTATAATTCGAAAGACGCAACGGTCAACGCATACATCAAGTCCAAGAATGTCCAGGCTATTTTGCAGCAACAGAATAATACCACGCATATTATTTTGGCCAATGACTGTGTATATTTCTGGGATAACAAGAAAATAACTGGAGCGAAAATGTGTGGACTAAGCCCATACATATCCTTGTTTGGGCAGATACCTATCAATAGTCTTCTTGGTAACAGTAGTCTTCCCATACCTTCTTTGGTTCAGACGCAATCGCTCAATGTGAGTGAAATATTGAAATCGTGTAAAAAACAGGATTTCAATACAAGTAATTATTTCAAGATTCCCCAAAACATTGTATTTACCGAGCAGAAATTATTCTAATAAAATGCCCCGGCTACGACCTACTTTCCCCAGCTCCGCTTTGGAGTGAGTATCATCGGCGCTGACTCGTTTCACTTCCTTGTTCGGGATGGGAAAGGGTGGTGCCAAGTCGCTTCAGATAACCAGGGCAAGTATAATTATAATCGATACATGGTAAAATAACAATAGTGGAAAACAATCAAACCCAATCTCATCGATTTCTTCATTCATTTTGTTTGAACCCTTCGGTGTGTTTTGAAACACAATTACCTGATGAGAAGGTTTTATTGGTGCTCCGTGCTCATCCCTTTACGCAGATTCGCTGGATATTTTATACGGTTACGATGTTTATGCTTCTTTTTATCGTTAATATTATAGTATCCTCAATTTTCACATGGCGTCAGATACTGTTTATGGATATCCTGAGCCTTGTTTTTATTACAAGCTATGTCTGGTTTAATTTTTTGAATTGGTTTTTTAATGTGGGTGTCGTTACAAATGTTCGCATCATCGACATCGATTTTGATAATGCCATCTATAAGGAAGTAACGGAGGCTCATTTGGAGAGAATCGAAGAAATCACCTCCAAAAGCGGCGGTTTTTTCGCATCTTTTTTTGATTTTGGTAATGTTTATATAGAGACTGCTGGAGAAGCGCCGAATATTGAATTTATCAATATTCCCAAATCAGCAGATGTCGTTACTATTATTGACGGATTATTAGGTAAATAACTATGGAATTACAATCAATACAGCTATTAAGCGCAACGCAGGTTATCACGATCACATTTAAATCTTTTGCGATCATTTTCTCGGTATTCTACCTGTTTTATGCGTTAGTCATCAGGAAACAAACGCAGGTGATGAATAGAACATTGCAAGTGGAGAACAATGGGATATTTTCGATCGTTTCGTCTCTTCAGATAACCGCTGCATTAATACTGATTTTATTGGCTATTTTATTGGTGTAAATCTATGTTCGGAACAGACATTGCCATGTATGTAGGATCGGAGAAAGAAAATGGATTTGCCGGTTATATAGCGGAAAATAACTGGTTTCTTGCCATTGAAATCGAAGAGGGACTTGAGGAATTAAAAGGTATCAACATCCTCCATGAGATTAAACAATATTTATTTTCACAGACTATTGACAGTCTTTTCACATTCGAGCAATGTATTACGGATTCGTTCAGAAAACATAATTTGCCCTCAGGTCTTTCTCTATCAGCAGGATATTTACACGGCAATGTTTTATACGTAAAGACAATAGGCATGGGAGGAGTATATATCAAGCGCAGAAATCAGTTTGTTCAGTTAATCGGCGATACGCAGACCGCTTCAGGGTTTGTAGAAACAAATGATCTGTACGTTTTAACATCCATGCGATTTATAGAAAAGAGCGGTGGAGAAGAAGTTCTTCGTAAATGTGTTCAGAAGCACAACCTGCATGAAGCTATAGAAGAACTTACGCCAATCATAAAAAAGAACGGAGATGAAGTTTTAATTGCCATATTTGTACATTTGCATGTTCAAGAACAGGAGATCCAAGAAGCAACCAGAGAAGATCACGCGACTATAAACGAGTTTTCATCGGTTGCTGCTGAAGAGCCGATGTTTGTTTCGAAAACAAAACCATGGGATTCCTTATTCAGGTCAATAAAACAACTGTATCTACAGACGCAAGAAGCAAACGGAGGACCGGGAAAGAAAAAAATATACACGTTTATTGGTGTTGTTATAATTTTTGCTATTTTATTTTGGAGTGTTGTTTTGGGCTATTCTCGGAGAAAGGAAGCATCTATAGAAAAACAGATCCAAGATACCAAAACGGCAATCCAACAGGATCTTAATCAGGCAGATGAATCAGCTTTTTTGGATCTGTCGAAATCACAAGACCTTATCAACCAGGCAAAAAGCAAACTTGATGGATTGAAACAATCAGTGCCACAGAATAAGCAGAAGGAATTAACTCCTATTGCCGCCATGATCAATAATGAGGAAAATAAAATCGTCAAAAAAGAGAATAAACAATATACGGAGTTTTTTGATCTGAAAGTTGATAATCAACAGGCAAAAGGAACGACAATGTATCTTGATTCTTCTACGTTACTTATTCTCGATCCTGGGCAGGGCATAATCTACAGTCTTGACGTTGATAAAAAATCATTAGATAAACGATCCGATCCTTCGATAAAATCAGCTCAACTCGTGGCAGGATATAACGGCAACGAATATTATTATACGCCCAGTGGTTTTTATGAAATAGGAAATGACGGAAAGGTAAAAAAAATCATAGATAAAGATTCAGAATGGGGTATGATGTCGGCATTTTGGGTATATAACGGGAACATATATGTTCTAAGCCAGGGTAAAGATTTGTATAAATATCTGGTGGCAGAAAACGGCTATTCGGCGAAATCTTCATATTTCGGGACAGCCGGGGCGCCGGATTTACAGGGAGCCCATTCATTGACGATTGATTCATCAGTGTACCTTGGATTTAATAATACTGTAAAAAAATATTTGGGAGGCGCGCCGGTTGATTTTTCCACGACATATCCTGATGAAAATGTTCAGATTACTAAAATATATACAAATAAAGATCTGAGTAACATATATGTTTGGGATAAGCAAAAAGGAGCTATATATATTCTTGATAAAACAGGCGGCTATGTACAACAGATAGCCTCAAGTGTTTTGCAGCAAGGCGATGATTTTGTCGTTGAAAATAATTCAGTTTATGTACTTGTAGGATCGAAGGTCTATACGATCAGCCTTCAATAAAGATTATTTCGTAAAATCGCTCAGTTGCTTATTCAAGGAAGTGATGTAAACCGCAGGGATTTCATAGATTAGTGGGGCGTTTTCTACGTGGACATAATAATTGTCTTTGTCTTTTTCATACGCTTTGGTGGCAGTGGTTTTGTTATGTTCGGTAATTACCAGTGTAAGATAGGGGGTGGCAAGCTGGTCCTGCACAGTATTGTAGGGAACGACATCGTTTGCCTTAAGGGTTTTTATGTCGTTAAGGAAAAAATCTACGCGTTCTTTCAAAAGCGGCGTAGTACCGCTCGTCCAGCTTCCCTTGCTGTTTTGTATCGTCAGGGTGTTCGTATCATTCTCAATGCTTACTTTTGAAACATTGCTTTCATTGGCAATAACATGTGGATTGAGATCGCGGAAATCCGAAGGAGAAAGAATATCTGTGAATAGATCCGAAGTAAAAACGTCAGGATTGTTATCAACAGTTACGTAGACCGTGTCAACTCCGGAATTTTTTCCTATGAAAACAGAATAGTTTTGAGTGCCCGACTGCAAAATTATACTTTCCGGTCCGATTCCGAAATCGGATTTTTTTGCCGGGTTGTTGGAGACAATATCATTTTTTTTGAATGAAGAAAATGCGCTGAGAATTTGTTGAATGCGACTCGGGTCAGCATTGTATTCGACGCCGTTTTTTTTTATTTTCCATTGTCCATTTTTACTATATATATCATATTGTTGGCCGTTGTTTTTTATCAGAATATCCGACACTGTTTTTTGATTCAAATTGGGGAAAACCCGGTGAGAAACGTATTTCTGGGAATAATATCGGTATGCTTTTTTGATTCCAATGACACTGAACGCTAAGATGCAAAGCACGATAAGAACAATAAAACGTTTGTTGGTTTTCTTCATGAGATTTTTATTATACTACTTCAATTAATTGAAGTGAACTTTTTAGAATAAATGATTGTCAATTACATGGGCGCCAACCGCAGGTGTATTGACGATCGTATTAATAACATAGTCGAGTTTTTTTAGTTTTTCCAGGAGAGTTTTTTTATCTTTTTTCTGGCATATGCAGTGCACATTTTGTCCGGTGTTAATGGTGAAATAAACCCCCAGGCCATTTTTTCTCCATTGCTGGATTTGTTTCATTAGAGCCCAGGAATTGGGAATCAGGTAAAGAAGCGGAGGATGCGATGTTATCATGATACCGTGCAGTTCAAGCGCTTCCGATTCTATAAGTGTTCCGAATGAACTGAAGTTTTTTGTTTCGATGTATTGTTTACAACGAATAATTTTTTCTTTGATATTTTTCAGTCTTGTTGGGAAAAACGGGCTGGTATTAGTTCTTTGCTGTCCTTTTGTTGAAGAAACGAGCTTTTTTTCCTCGCTGACAATTGCCACGATATCGACAATATCCCAGTAATCAGGAGGATAGATTTGCATACTATACGAAGTATAGCTGGAGTTACCGTCAAACCATTCGACAAAACCATCGGGTATCGACCTGCATGCGGATCCTGCTCCCTGACGAGCAAGGATCGAAAGTTCTTTTTCCGAAAGGTCGAGCCCAAGCGCTTTTGTTGCAGCCAGTGTTAAAGCAGCAAATCCGGATGCGGATGATGACAGTCCTGCGCTTTTGGGAAAGTTATTGATCGATTCAACGCGGGCATATGTTGTTTGTCCCGCGAGTTTACGTATGCGATTTAAATGCTGAATAACTCTATTTGCTTCTTCCGGAATCTGTTTATGATCTATGCATATATGATCTTGTTTCAATGTACGATCAAATTCCGCTGTTGTGGTTGTAAAAAGATCACTGAGACACATGGAAATACTGCCGTTTTCAGGCAACCGAAGTTTTTCATCTTTTTTGCCCCAGTATTTAATGAATGCGATGTTTGATGGTGCGACTGCGGTGGTTTTCATATCGTTTTGATCAGTCATATTTTTCTATAATAACTCCTTTACAATTCGTAGTTGTATCGATAATTTGTCCCCCTTTTTTGGTAATAGCGTCCCGTACTGCTTGTTTTTTATTTTCCGGAGCAATTGCGATCATACAATCACCCCCGCCCGCGCCAGATAATTTAGCACCATATGCGCCCGCTGATCTTGTCGCATATATCATGATTTCCAGTTTTTCTGTGCTTACCCCAAGAGAATTGAGATATCCTTGATTCATATTCATCAGCTCTCCGAACCTGACCCAATCTTTGGCGAGTAATGCCTGTTTCGCTTGTTCAACTAGTTCCGCAATGTGATCATAGATACGATCTATGATGTCGGGATATTTTTTTGCTTTTTCTTTGATCTGGTTTATGAGTGTGACCGTATCGGCTTTTACACCGCTATATCCTACTATCAACGGTAAAGACTTGATTTTTAGCGGCTCAATCTTTTTTCCGGCCGTAAAAAAATAGAGAGTTCCTCCGTAAATTGCAGCTGCGATGTCAAACCCCGATCCTTTTCCTTGAATATCAAGAACGGTTTTATACGCAAGATCGAATAATTCTTTATCGGTCAATGTTATATTAAACAGTTCTGATAACGCTTTGATGGTACAAACTGTGACGGCAGATGAAGAACCGAAACCGTATAAAGGAGAAAACTCGGTAATTGTATTGATATGTATTCCGCTGGAAAATTTGTATTTTTTCATGAAATTGAAAACGGCAATTTCAACGAACTTTGCCCCTTTCGGTATTTTTGCTTTTCCGATGTCCTCGAATGATTTTTTATAATTGCTTATTTTAACATCAGGAGCTTCCAATTGAAACAGACAATCATCCAACAGTCGAGCTTCCAATGCTAGACGCTGATTGACTGTAGTAACCAAACAAGGTCGGTCATACACTACGGCGTGTTCGCCCAAAAGCATTAATTTTCCAGGAGCAGAAACGGTAATAGAGTGCATATACATTATTTTATAATGTCATGACAGTTTTTTTACTCCATCAATATTTTGCTCATATTTAAAATAAGATTTATTATTGTTCCGCAGATAGATTTCAAGTTTTTCACTGTTTTCTGCAAAAAACAAAATGTATCCTGATCCCATTGTTTTTCCGCCTGCTCCGGTTATTTTACCAACGCCGAAGTTCCGCAAGGTATGGAGCAATGTTCTTGTTTTTTCAGAAACAACATCCAGTTTCTCAAGCATTTTCTGATTTTTTTCAATATTTTCTGCAAAAAAATTCACATCTTCTTTGATGATCGAAACTACAATCCTCTTGGTTATTTTCTCAATTGTATTCAGAATTCCCTCGGTTTTTTCCGGATATGCATTATATTGTGTTCCGACTTTTTGAACCATCTTTGCGGTGGTTTCATACGGTTTACCGCTGTCGATAAAATAGAGTTTATCAGAAATGTTCTTGGGAATTTTGAAGTTCAAGGCCGAAATATTTTTTAGGAACTCAAATTCTTTGCGGTAATAAATCAACCCGCCGAAGACTGAAGCGGTATTATCGGTACCAGATGGTTTAGTATGGAAACGTTTTTCCGCTATATATGCGAGATTGTTGACGATTTCCTTATCAAATGTTTTGCCTGTATAAAAATCCAGCAATGCAGCTATTGCTGCTACAGATAATGCAGCGGACGATCCCAAGCCTTTCCCGATCGGTATATCCGAGTCAACAGAATAATCAAAGATTTTGTCTTGGAGTCCATATTCTTTTTCCTTGAGATACTTCCTGATCAGTTGCCTGATATATGAGATATAGGTATCGGAATTTTGTTTTTTAGCTTCCCAGATATTGAATGTTAAACGGAGATTAAGTGCGGAAACCAATGCGGGTTTGCCGTAAACAACTGCATGTTCACCCGAAATAATTATTTTTGCAGGTGCGGAATATACAACGGATTTCATAGCAAAATACAGGCAATGGTGTAAGGTATAACATCATCAGGTACGCTTTCGCGCAGTTTGCGCAGTGTTGTTTTAACTAGAGCATTTTTTCTGATTTCCGTATTGGTTTGCACATCAACGAGCTGGGCGCAGATTTTTTTGCCATTTTCAAGTTTTACGATAGCTACGATATATGGCGCAACTTGCTTAAATTGCAGAGGAGGGGTATAGATTTTTGTCCAGCTCATAATCGTTCCTTTTTTATTGAGTAGGTCCCTGATTGTTTTTTGCCTTCTCCAAATTTTGACAGGACTTACCATAATAATTTTCGATAACCATGAACTAATTTCCTAGAATTGTCACAACCGCTGTTCCTCCGGATCCGCCAACGTTATGTGCCAAGCCGTATTTTGCATGAAGGATTTGGCGATTGTCTGCTTGATGGGTTAATTGCTCATATAATTCACCGATTTGTTTGATGCCCGTCGCGCCGATCGGGTGACCTGCAGCTTTGAGTCCGCCGGATGTATTGACGACAAGATTTCCGCCTGATCCTATCATAGTTTCATACTGTGAAATGCGTTTGCCTCCTTCGCCCTTTTTCCAGAAACCGAGATCTTCCATGGCAAGAATTTCAGCAATGCTGAAACAGTCATGAACTTCAGAGACCGAAATATCTTTTCTTTGAAGTTTTGCTTCGGAGAATGCATTCTCAGCCGCGATTTGAGTCGCTTTAATCGAAGAAAGAGAAGAGCGGTTCAATAAAGAGATTGTATCGGATGCCACATGTGAACTGAGTATATGGGCGGATTTGTTTTTTTTCACCACATTGGAATCATTGGATACGACGACAGCTGCTGCGCCGTCTGTTATGGGCGAGCAGTCCAAAATGTGTAAGGGATCAGCAATCATTGCACTGTTTAAAACATCCTGTTCGGTGATTTCACGGTGGAACTGGGCGTTTGGATTCAGTGCCGCATGTTTGTGGTTTTTGACCGAAACGGGAGCGAGATGTTTGTGTGTATATCCGTACTCATCCATGTATGCGCGTGCCATCATGGCATATAATCCGGGGAATGTCAGGCCGGATTCCTGCTCTTCGCCGGATGCCGCGGATATCAATGCTTCGCTGATTTCTTCTGGACTGACATCGGTCATCTTTTCCGCACCGACTACCAAAACTGTTTTTTTGCTGCCGGATTGGAGGTAAGTATGAGCCAGTTGAAATGCGGCACCTCCCGATGCACATGCAGATTCTATACGGTAAACCGGTATGTGTACGTGAAGAAACTCGGCTATTTTTGACCCTCCATGCAGATTGTTTTCCAGAACACCGCCAAGCATATTGGCAAAAAAAATCGCATCGATTTGACTGTGTTCGAGCTGGGTTTTTTTCAGTACGCCGTGTACGGCTTCCTGAGCAAGATCAAATAATGATTTATTCCAAAGCTCACCGAACTGTGTTTGATGGTAGCCTATAACAAATGTGTTCATATCATGTGCATGTATTTTAAATAGGTTGGATAATCAATGTAGGTTTTTTCTGCCAGAGTATCTGAGAATTTTTTCCTCTTTTTCTCTATATGTTCGGTTGTCTCGAATACGAAAGCGTCAGAACCCGCACCAGAACCATATGATGCAAATAGGATACGGTCTCCAGGTTGAACATACTCAAGAGTTGCGACCAGCCCCATGAGAGCCGATGCGGTGTATGAATTCCCGAGTTGGGATATTACCAGAGATTTTTCGATCTGTGTCTTGGTAAATCCAAGGATTTTTGCTATCATTATGGGAAATTTACCGTTTGGCATATGAAAAACGGCATATGCAAAATCCTTTGGTTTTAACTGTGTCTTAGTCAATAGATCATGAACAGAGCCGGCAATATGGTGAAAGTAAGACGGTTTACCGGTAAATCTTCCACCGTGGGAAGGATAGCGAATTCCTTCCCTGCGCCAGAAATCAGGCGTATCCGATGAAAAAGACGACCATGCCTTAACAGTCAGTATGGGATTCTCAGAGCCGACAAGCAAGGAAACAGCTCCCGAAGCCGCAGTATACTCCAAGGTATCGTGCGGTTTGGAAGTTGCCTTGTCCGATGCGCATATTAATGCTTGTTTGATTTGTTGGGATTCGACCGAGCCAAGCGCCGATATAAGCGCGCCGGTGCCTGCCTTGCATGCGAACTGTGTATCATACGCCAAATAACGATTACCGGTCCCCAAAAGCTCACCGACAATAGTCGAAGCAGGGTTAACCGCATAAGGAGGTGATTCAGATCCAAAAAAAATCGCATCGATTATTGGATTCTGTTGATTTTCAAGTGCCATACGGCTTGCTTCATATGCCATGGTGACAGAGTCTTCGGAAATAGAAGCGACTGTTTTTTCAACCAGCCCCAAGGATGTTTCGATTTCATGATAGTTTTTTCCCCATACGTTGGCAAGCTCGCTTATTTTGATGCGAGATTGCGGGATATAAAAACCGTATGAAATAATTCCTGCCTTCATAGTCGTCCTAATGTTTCATGCGCTTGCGCAAGACTCCCTTCAGTTAGGGAAGCGAGTAACGAAAGCTCTCCGGCCAAAATAGCAGCAGTCAGCACTTCTGCAAGTTCTGCCGATTTTTTCACGCCGATAATCGATAATGCTTCGGACTGTGTTTTGAGATTTGTTCCGCCGCCGACAGTTCCGATCATGAGATCCGGCAGGTACACTGAAAAATACAGATCGGAATTTATGACGTTCGCGGTTGTCATACCCATGCTCGCTTCGGTCACGTGAGCTAGATCTTGTCCTGTTGCAGCAAAAAAAGCAGCGCCGATATTGGCAAAATGAGCGTTAAAACCCATGGATCCGGCCATAGCCGAACCGATCATGTTTTTTGCCAACCAGACGTCAAAGAGTTTTTGTGCGTTTATTTTAAATACATCTGCAAGAATATCTTCGGCAAGAACAATCTCCGCCCATGTTTTAATTCCCCGATTATTGATAAAATTGATCCATGCGGGTTTTTTGTCCGTATCAAAGTTTCCTGCCAGCGATAAGCAAGATATTCCCGTTTCTTTCTCTATGAACTGCACAATTTTTTCTGTAGCAATAGTTACCATGTTCATTCCCATGGCATCCTGAGTGTCGAAATAAAAACGTATATACGCATAGTTTGCCAATGTTCTGATATCGAATTTTTTAAAAGTAAGATGTTTTGATGTTTTTTCCGCAACTAATGCGAGGTGTTTTTCGTTTTTTTTCATCCAGAGATACAGTTCCCGGCTTTTTCTCAAACTTCCGGTGAAAAATACCGGGCCACGTGTCGCGCCGATTTTATAGGACGATACATTCGCGCCGCCAGATACGGTTATTGCTTTACATCCTCTATTAACTGACGCAACCAAAGCACCCTCCGTTGTAGCCAGTGGGATATAGTAATTTTTAATTGTTACTTTTTCACCTTGCCTGTCGGCTGGTAGGTTTTTCACTTTTAATGGTCCGGCAATACCGAGAGGAAGAGTAATTGCACCGATAAGATTTTCGCAGTGGACCTTATTTTCGTCATCCGAAAAGGCTTTATCAATGGAACCGAGATCGATTTTGAGCTCACCTCTAAGATCACGTATTCTGTCTCGGCGATTTTTATACTGAGATAGCCTCATATACTATATAGTCGGTTTTATTTGATCAAATCATTCACCCAATTTTAACCTACGGGGTTAAACGAATGGGATGCGGGAAACTCCGAGTTTATAAAGCAGTATCCAAAACGGCATGAATACGACAAGATACAGAAGAAAATAATAGATGATGCGCGGTAGTTGAACCCTGGATGAAAAACGTATGCTTAAATAGATAAGAATCAGTTTCCAAATACCTAAGCTAATAGAGAATGCAAGAAAAATGATGCTGAAAGATTTCCCGAAGATTGACATCGTACGCGGGGGCGGGAGAATATAATAAAGCAGCAGGTTGGCATAAAACCATAAAAGTGTCGGAAACAGAGTATATGTCCATGTTTTGATATAGGCGTTGAATCGTTTCATAAACGTGTCTTTTGAGGGAAGAATCGAAAAAAAAACAATGCTTGCGGTGTACTCAACATAGGCAATCATTGCTCCGATTAACGAAGGAACAAATCCGCGGATAAAGGCGGTGAGAAGGAAATACGCACCACATAATATATATAGAGGAAAGAGATTGATTATTTTACCTCGTACGCGCAACGTACGCATTGTTTTATAAGGCCAGAAAATCAGACGAACAAAGGAAGAAAACATCGCAATAATCAGGGTGATGATGGAAGACGCAGCTTCATCAAAATCCATACTGTAGCAAACTAACCGCTTTAATGACGAGCGATCCGAATACATAAACCAATAGTGCGGAAACGATAAGAGTTAATGGGACAACGATGATAAACGGCGCAGTCTTGAAAAACCTGTTTATATTTCTGTATATATGGGTCAGAAGAGGGATACCCAAATCATTGGGCTCTACGATCCGCGATTCGCGGTAAAGTATTTTTAGCTGACTGTCAAACTGTTTCATTATTATTGATTACGGTAAAGTTTAGTAAACGCTTTTCGGGCCCTGAATAGCAAACTTTCGGCGGATTTGAAACTCATATCAAGCCTTTCAGCGATTTCCAGGACGTGGAAGCCTTCTATATATTTAAGTCGGATAACAAGCGCATATTCATGCGGGAGCCGGTGAAGGACAGCATAGACCTGGTCTTTTACCTCTTGCTGACTCATATCATCACGGAACATGATCATTGCGCAGGTGTTGATGATCGGTTCGGGTACCGCAGACATGATAATTTTTTTTAATTTTTTTTTACGGATATGGTCGACGGTTTTGTTATGCGCTATTGCATAGAGATACGCGGATAATGATTGAATATTATGGTCTTCACGGATTTTTTCTATGCAATCGACAAAGACATCTTGTGTAATTTCTTCGGCGATATGTTGATCTTTGATTTTGTGATGTATAAATGTAAAAACAGGTTGCCTGTATAGTCGGTAGAACTGCATGAGGGATTGTTCATTGCCGTTTTGTATTTTTTGGAGCAGCTCTTGTCCGCCAGCGTTTTTCATAAGAGTAAAAAATATGCAAACGTATGATTATTGTACTCTTAAACAAGGGTATTTTCCATTGATCGGAAGGTTACTGTCCGAGTGTCGGTATATGAAATTCCCATCCTCCGCCGGGTCCGACCTTGACAAGATTAAGCAACTGACCGGTGACAAGAGTCCACACGGTTAAAACGACAAAGATAAGCAGCATGCCGATGAGAGCGTTGGTTATTTTGCCTTGCGCTTTTGCCACGCGCTCTTTTTCACCGCCTGACACGATCCAGTCAAACGCTCCCCACATCATAAATAGCAAAAGAACCAGACCGGCAACTATCAAAAATAGGTTGATACCGGTTCCTATAAATTTGCCCAGACCCTGAGCGGGATTATTCGCCAAATTGCCGCCGCCGGCAAACTGGGAAGAATCTATATGTCCGAAAACGTCATTTACGCTTGTTGCAAGCAATTTCATTACGGTAATGCATTGTTAACTCCTAATACCATACTTATTAGTTTAACAGCTAAAAAACTGCAGATAACAATAATTATACCCAATACCGAAAAACCAAGCGACTGCTGGGCTTTTTTTATCTGGTCCGGATTGTCGCCGCCGGTCAGAATATTGAATCCCGCCATCAGGCCCATTATCAGGAATAGCAAAGCCGCTCCAAGCAGCAAAAGGGGAATAATGAGGTTCATGAGCGTTCCAATACTGCTAATCCGTGCGGGAGCAAATACATGAGGATTATCGAAATTGACCTGTGCGAGAAGCATATACATAGAGTGTAATATAAATGATTTTTGCAGTCAAGAAGAGTACAATGAACTCCGTATGATACCTAAACACGTTGCGATAATTCCTGACGGTAACAGAAGATGGGCTCGAAAACATAACCTGGCTTCAATTGAAGGTCATAAAAAAGGAATACAGGTAATGTTCGATTTGGCAAAAAAAGCAAAAGAGCTTGGTATTTCCGTATTAACAATTTGGGCGTTTTCCACGGAAAACTGGTCGAGAAATGCAAAAGAAATTAACGACCTAATGAGTCTATTCGAAACATTTCTTAAACTCAATATGAAAAAAATTCTAGCAGAGGAAGCAAGAGTAATCCATATAGGAAGAAAAGACAGATTGTCGTCAGGGTTTAAAAGAATGATTCAGGATATAGAAGATCAAACAAAACACAAGGATGAGTATTTTTTTGTATTGGCTTTGGATTATGGAGGAAGAGACGAAATCATAAGAGCAGTCAAGAAAATTTCCAATTTAAGCGAAGAGAATTTCAACTCATTTCTAGATACAAAAGATATACCGTATCCGTTTCCCGATTTGGTCATCCGGACAGGCGGGGAGCAACGGACTTCCGGCTTTATGATCTGGCAGGCGGCGTATGCGGAATGGGAGTTTTCTGATGAGTATTTTCCGGATTTTAGTGCAGAGCGGTTCGAACAATGTATCAAGGATTTTGAGGTTAGACAACGCAGGTTCGGGAAATAATCGGTAATTATTATATAATGAGGTATATGTTCAGTCCTACGTTTACGATCACCAACAAAATCCTGACCAATATTTCCAAGATTGAAGCTGCCGAAGAAGTAATTAAGCATTCTCCTTTATTGCCTCTCTGGGAAAAACAGTTCAGGGAAGACGCGATCGTGCGGTCTGCATACCACGGTACGCATATAGAGGGAAATATGCTGCACAAAGATGAAGCTAAAGATGTGTTGTTGGGTAAAGATGTTATCGGAAGACCGCGAGACATACAAGAGGTCATCAATTACCGGAAAGTAATAGAGTTTATTGACGAAGAAGCGCAAAAGAAAATCGATAAAATTACCGAGATGCTGGTTAGAAAACTGCATCGTATTATTGTTGATAAAATCTTAGTAACAGAGCAAGCGGGAGAATATCGGACAAAACAGGTCGTGGTACGTAATTCCCAGACTGGAGAGATTACGTTCCGTCCGCCGCCTCCGATCGAAGTCCCGTTTCTCATGAGGGAATTTTTATACTGGATAAACAAGGAAGACCAGAACGACTTGCATCCTGTTTTGAAGGCAGGTATTGTCCATCACGAACTGGTTCGTGTTCACCCGTTTATCGACGGAAACGGCAGGGTAGCACGGGTTTTGACCACATTAATTCTTTTGCTTGGAGGCTATGATATACGCAGATTTTTCTCACTTGAAGAATATTACGACAAAGACGCGGTCACCTATTATCATAATCTGCAAAAAGCATCGGCGGGCGATCTGACTGCCTGGCTTGAGTATTTTACGTTTGGAGCATCGGTCGAGTTTGAAAAAGTAAAGGAAAAAATCCTCAAACTTTCAAAAGACGTAAAACTGAAGGAAAAATTTGGTGGAAAACAAATATATCTGACTGAGCGCCAAATCAAAGTCATTGAATATATTCAGGAAATAGGGTTTCTGCAAAATCAGAATTTCACGACGGTATTTACTGACGTATCCGAAGATACGGTTCTGCGGGATTTACAGGATTTGATTAAAAAAGGATTGTTAAAAAAAATCGGCAGCACAAAAGCTGCCCGGTATACCATGGTATAACCGATCGAATACATGGACAAGCAATCAATTGAAATCATCTATCTGGGGTTTTTGCTACCTGGGTTGTTCTCTCTAACGCTTGTTGCGGAAGGGATATATAAAATCTCCAAGCGCGAAGAGGGATTTTTTACCTTTGCCTTAGGTGTTCTTTTTTTGCTTGGACTCGGATTAGCTTATTTATTTTTGTTTAAACAATGAAATTCAGCAATTTAGCTGTATATATCGAGCGCATTGAAAATACCTCGTCCCGTTTAACCATAACCCACGAACTTTCTGATCTTTTTAAGAAACTTGCATCGGATGAGATTGCAAAAACCGTATATTTGCTTCAAGGCAGAGTTGTACCCCAATACGAAAAGCTTGAATTCAACCTGGCTGAAAAAATGGCAATAAAGAGTATCGTGATCGCATTAAATCTGGAAAAGAAATTATTCAATCACGAATATGCAAAAATAGGCGATCTTGGAAAAACCGCGGAGTATTTTAAAAGAGAAATCAGATTATTTGACGAGAAAGACCTGAGTATAAAAGAAGTGTATGAGCAATTGTTGACGCTTGCCAAAGCATCCGGTGAAGGATCTCAGGAAACCAAGATCCATATTTTGTCAAATCTTATCAGACAGCTTGATCCTTTATCCGTGCGATATCTGGTGAGAATACCGGTTGGCATCATGCGTCTTGGATTTTCTGACATGACGGTATTGGATGCGTATTCGTGGATGTTATCGGGAGGTAAGATATTGCGGCTACCAATAGAACAAGCATATCACGTGAGTCCTGACCTTGGTATTATAGGGTCGTTAATCAAGGAGAAGGGTATCAAAGGCTTAGCGCATATTAAACCGAGAATCTTTACACCTATATTGATGATGAGAGCAGAACGATTATCGTCAGGAAAAGAAATTATTGAAAAAATTGGGAAATGCGCCGTTCAGGAAAAGTTCGACGGTTTTCGGCTGCAAGCGCATTATAAAAAAGAAGTGCGTTTGTATTCACGGAATCTGGAAGATGTTACCGCTATGTATCCGGATATTGTCGATGGGATAAAAAAAGAGATAAAAGCAGATGAAATTATTATTGAAGGTGAAGCAATAGGATTTGATCCGACTACCGGTAATTTTCTTCCTTTCCAGGAAACTGTGCAGCGAAAAAGAAAATATGATATTGAAGAAAAGGCAAAAGAAATTCCACTTAAATTATTTGTATTCGAAGTTTTATATTGTAATGGATCAAGCTATATTCATATACCGTATTATGAAAGAAGAAGAGTGCTGGAGAAAGCAATTACCGATACGAAAAATACCGTAAAAAATACCATTATTATCGCTCCGGAAAAAATTCTTGATAATGAAAAAGATGTAGAGATAGAATTTGATGATGCTGTCTCAAAAGGACTTGAAGGCATTGTTGCCAAAAAACTTGACGGTATCTATCAGCCCGGTGCGCGCGGTTGGAACTGGATAAAGTTCAAGAGAAGCTACTCGTCGAAAATAGAGGATACGATTGATTGTCTGGTGATGGGATTTGATTTCGGCAAAGGAAAGAGGACGAAATTCGGGATAGGCGCATTTTTAGTGGGCGTGTATGATGAGAAACGCGATCAATACGTTACCATGGCAAAAATCGGAACAGGTTTGTCGGACTTAGAATGGAGAGAGCTGTATAAACAATGCAATCTGCATACATCTGATAAAAGACCCGTTTTATACGATGTGGATAAACAGATGAACGTGGATGTGTGGGTAAAGCCGAAGATTGTCGTTGAAATCCGTGCCGACGAAATATCACGTTCTCCGGTTCACACGGCCGGCAGAGTTATGAAAACGTCGAAATCAGGGAATGCTTTTGACGTCGAAGTTCCCGGATTCGCATTGCGGTTTCCCCGACTTGAGCGCTTCAGGAGCGATAAGAGACCCGAAGACATAACTACGTTAAAAGAGACTGAGGAGATGTTCAAAGCGCAGAAAAAATAATTATATCCGTACGAAGCGAAGGTAGAAAAAGATGATGGTAGAATTTAACACGGCAGCGCTTACCAATTGGGATATCGTATGTTTTTTGAGGATATATCTTGCCCAAAAAATCAATGGGATAGATAGGTATAACCATGGAAATCTCCATCCGAATAAATAGTTAACAAGGATAGTTCCGGCTATATTGACGGTCATATGGAAACTAATTTTCCAAAATAACGTGATGATGCCATTGATGACAAACAGGATAAAAAAAAGACTATAGAGATTTAATAATAAGCGATTTCCAAATAGGAATACGCTACCCCATCCGGACAGGAAACAGAAAAACATAATCATTACGGGTTTTATTCGTTCCTCCCTTTTAGTCAAATCCAGATCGGTGATTTTACCAAGCTTGTACGCAATCACCATGGCAAAGAAAGGAATGATTACCAAAAAAAGGAGCAAGGCAGGCATGAGTATTGTTTTCTGGTTGACAGGAAGCTTAGTGTAAAAAATGAATATAAAGATCAGTAAGGGGAGCCAGATCTGAGGGCCTAATATAAACGAGAGAATTTTTGCGATAGTGTTCATAAAGCTTAAAAATGTTTAGAAAATGTTGTATAAACGCGAATAGGATACTCAAGAAAAAACGATAATGGGTGTTGGATTATGCGTCTAGCTGATGAGTGCACCACAAGATTATTGTCATTATAGATAATGCCACGAGCTTGGAGTATATGGATTGTTAAATCAATGTCTTCATGTACCTTGTTATTATCGAGGCAAACACGATCACGGATCTTATTCCACAGAATTTTAGTGATGCACATGTTTGGACCAATAAGAACGTCATTTCCTTGTAAAAAGTACTTCATAGAATTGGTATATAGTCCTATGAATATTTTTGCAATAGGAGGAAGGTTATAATAAATAAGCGGACCAGTCAAAGCGTCAATGTTTTGTGAAGAAAACATCGTTTTAATTTCTTTTATCCAATTACCGGATACATAAGAATCTGCATCGCAGCGCGCCAATATATCGCTTTTTGCAGCATCGAATCCCTTATTCCTCGCAAAAGTGATGCCTTGTTTGTTTTCCGAGACGATTTTCACCGGGAACAGTTTAGCGAGTTGGACTGTTTTGTCCGTACAATTATTATTGACGACGATAATTTCTTCAGGTAAAACAGTCTGCTTTAGAAGATTTTTGATGCACCGCTCGATGAATTTCTCTTCGTTATAGGCAGGAATAATTACTGATACTGACGGATAATCCATGACTCTTTGATATAATTTTTATACCTATGAATAACGTTACCGTATCTATCATTATACCAACCTTGCGCGAAAAGGATTTTTTACCTCATCTTCTGGAGGATTTAAAAAAACAGGTAGATAAAAGCTTTGAGGTTTTGGTTGTTGATGCACAGTCAAACGACGGTACCCACGAGATCGTCGATGCATTCAGGAAATATCTGAAGATACGGTTTATTGAGATAAGGGAACATAACGTATCATATCAGAGAAATTTCGGTTCAAGACATACTGAAAGCGATTTCTGCGTTTTTTTGGATGCGGACACCAGGGTTTCGTCGGGATTTATAAAAAAAATAAAGAAGTACATCGTTGAAAGAAAAGGACTTTTGTTTTTACCTTATATTCTGCCCGACGAAAACTATACGCAGCTGAAAATCATTTTTAGACTGATTAATTTTCTGGTAGAAATGTCACAGAATTTCGCCAAGCCGTTTTCCCTGGGTGGATCCATGATCGTTGAGAGGAAATTCTTTACCATAGTAGGCGGATTCAACGAAAAAGTATACCTGGGAGAAGATCACCAGTTCATTAGAGATGCGCAAAAATGGGGAGTACGCGCTAAATTGTTGCATAATGTCCGACTCAAGTACTCACTCCGGCGAATGAAGCAGGAAGGTCAACTGCAATTCTATTACAAAAATTTGATTGCCACTCTTCACATCTTATTTAAAGGCAATATAAAAAACAAGATATTCGATTATCAGATGGGTGGAGGCCATTACGATTGGATTGCGTTAAAACAATATAAGAAGGGCCAACTGCTGCAACATGCAATCGCGCAGATACGGGAATTTTTCCAGCGGGAATTATGATCAGCAGAAAAATCGCGATATGATCGGTAAATGATCCGAGAAATGAAGATCGAGTTTCAACACCTGTTTTAAGCGCAGTTTCCTATAAAAAATATAGTCGAGTTTCAGTCTGTTGGCAATAGTTCTGTTGATAATCTTCATTAATAACCGCTGTATAAAGTTAAACTGTTCATATTTACCGTCCGAAGTGAATTTTACCGAAGGAAGTGTAAGGGATTTGGTTGCTTCTTTGAGCCCATACTCCTGCGTTATTTTTTCAAGCTTTTTCCTGCTGTACGGAAAATAGTTAAAATCACCACAGATGATTATTGACAGGGTTTTATCCAGCTTTAGAGAATCCAATATTCCCCTAATATGGTTAATTCTTATGGAATTGGTCGCGAATAAAAGCAGATGAACGTTATAAACAGAGATTTTCTTATGACCGACTTTATCATAAAAATTGGTCCTCAAAATGGTACGCGGTTGATTTATTCCCAAAGCGAGCTTAAAGGTCAGAAAGAAAATTTCCGGAATACTTTTATTCAGATTGATTGGTTCGGAATCTATAAGGGAAAATCTTTTTGGGTTATAGTAGGTCGCAACGCCAAAAATGTTATTAAATTGTATAAAGGAATTGCTGTAATCTGCTAATTTATATCCTTTGGACTCCAACGAAAGGAGATTGGATTCACTGGTATTTACTTCCTGTAAACATATGATATCTGGATGCTCCTTTTCTATAATCACGCCAATCTTCTGATAGGCTTTGTTGAAAAGTGTGTTATAAGTCAAAACGCTAAAATTCATTCTCTTATTATACAAAATCTGAACGCTTAGACTGCGGGAAAGTTATCCACATAAATATTTGTTTAAAAAATATACTGAGGGAGCAATGTAAATCGTGGTTATTATTCTATAGGATATCTTATAAATTACCCTCTTTTTTCTATAGGTCTTGACAAAACCAAAAATGTTCTTTATAGTAAAGTTATGAATAGATTTACATTCTTATCAAAGTCTAAACATCTCAGATACCAATCGAATGGCACGAAAATTCAGGGTTCTGATTTAATCAATTTCGTATCCAATCAGTTTAAGGAGCTTTCAAAAAGAAATTTGAAGATTGCTATTCAATTATACCAATTATAGGAAAACGGGAATAAAAAAAAGAAGAGCATCACTACCGCTCGTATAAGGGGACGACGAGTAGTAATGCTCTTTTTTTTCCCGAAATCGCTTCAGAACTAATTATCATTACATTAGCAAATAGTTTTTTGTTTGTCAACACCGATTTTACTTGAAATTTAGCCTCAAAAAATGCCGAAAAGGGCTATGGAGAAACCTGATAAATAGATCCCAATCCGTTAGAAGATCTGAAAACAATCTTGCCTATTTTTGTAAATTTTTCCTCGTCAAGGTTCGGATATTTTTTGCGTTCCAATTCCGAAACAATAATGTACCGAATATGATATTTGTTGATGAGTTCCTGCGTCAAAGACAGATTTGGCGATTCATATAGTGCAACAACATCAGGAATTCGTTTTGCAATCACGTCGGATGAACCTCTCCATAACCATTCATGGACCCACCATCCCGCGACCGTGGGCAAACCAGTCATTGCCGATATTCGTTCATAATCGGTGTATGAATCCCCCTGAGCTTCCAAAATAGTAGGTTGACCTTTTACACGGGTGTTCAGGTAATCGATAATTTCCTTATCTTGCGGATATTCGTTGTGAATCCACTGCATGCCAAGAAGAGATCCGGGCCGGTCCATCGGACCATAGTATGAGGGAATAGAAAACAGAGGATATACGGCGACAAATGCGAAAAAAAACAGAAATATGATGCTCATGACGAATGATTTTTTCCAGTCCAGAAGTTTGATCCGGTAAAACGTATATATGGATGCAATACTCATCATGGTGAATGCCTGGTATCCGAGTTTGAACATGGTATTGGCTCTGAAATGCAGGGGATAGATATCCTTGATGTAAAAAAACTCGGGTATGATGAGAAGAACGGTGCTGAAAGAAAACAGAACCAGCATAAAGAGATCAATCGCGTTTTGTTTCAACTGCCGGGATGGCGGTATGATTTTCTTCTGGGAGAAATACTGTGAGGCAATAAACAGCGCGAAGTTGATCCAGAAAAATCCCCAGAGTACAAACAGCATCCATAGCGGCGAAACCTGGCAGTTACCTTTTTCAAAGAGAAACGGCCCGATCTTCCCGATATCGGTCATAAATTTCGGACTGCAGTTCACGCCTATGCGTTCGGCAAACGGCGTAAAAAAATAGGAAAACGGCAGTGAAAACATACTAAATGACGATACCAATACCGCCATCGAGATAAGCCATTGCCATGAATAAGAGAGGATGAGGAACAAAAACACGCCAATCAGAAGCATATAGATCGGACCGTCAAATGCATTGGTCATGTAATGGATTGCGGTAAGAAATCCCAGAAAAATGATGCTGAATATAAACTCTTTTGTTCTCAGGAGCATGGATGCGTGATTTTTCAGTTGGTTCTGTATCACATATGTATGCCATGTGGTAAAGAATACAAAAAGAACCGCGAGCGTCAATAATACGATCGGTATATCAAACACGTGCCCGTGTAGATCTGCAACAACATATGAATAGGACGGGAACTCGTGGATAGTATAGGGAATGAACCGCGTAGCATTCGGATACCAGTACTGGGAAGGGTTATACGGTCCGAGTATTTTCCAGAACGGAATAGGATGATCGGTTGGATAGCCGGTGGTAAATAGATAAATAGTATGCAGGTTCCCGCCGAGGTTGAGAATGAATGCGCCGAGCAGTCCGATACAGATTATTTTAATGAGTCTGAACGTGCCGACAACTGCTTTTTTGATATGGACGAGTGATGCATGCACGATGGTAAATACAAGGGAAAACGTTTCGCTGATTCCAAGGCCGAACAGCGTGGCGAGAATCAGGTTGTATCCGATCTCCGGATAAACACCGGTCAGTTTGATGAGCATTGCGCCCATCAGATGCCCGAAGTAGTAATAATTGATCGGAAAACCAGCGTACCAGATATCAAGGGGCGGAAAATATTTCGTTCTTAAAATTGAGTTGATGAAACCGAAGTCCATGAATTTTTCCAGGCTGTGTATGGAAGGTTCCTGGCTTCTGACATAAGTCCAAAGGATAAACGATCCCAAAAACAGCAGTTCTTCGAATACGATCAGGATGACGAATCGCAGGTTGGGATGTTTATGTCGTCGATGTGATCTGATATATAAAAATACGCCGAACAGAGCAAAAAACAGGGTAATAATCAAAATATGGACATGTGTAAACGGGAACAGGTGAAGGTCGCCCAACACAAAACTCAGGTATGCGATACCTATGAATGCGATGATTTTTCCGAACGCATATCCGCGGTCGGGAAATCCCGATAACAGCCTGCTTGCAACAGGATACGCCACTACACCCAGAAGAAACAGCGGCACATACCAGCTCAAAACAATTGAAAACCAGTTCATAATAATTATTTTCTAGATTGATTTCCCGCCATATTTTTGATATAAAAGGAAGAATATGGAACCTAAATTTAACCCGTCGTCCATTGAACATCCATTATATCAATTTTGGGAAAAAAACGGGTATTTTACTGCCAAGATAGATAAACAGAAAAAACCGTTCTGTATTATTTTGCCGCTGCCGAACGCCAACGGTTCGCTCCATCTCGGCCATGCAATGTTTGTCTATGAGGATCTGATGATCCGTTACCATAAATTATGCGGTGAGAGCGTCCTGTGGCAGTTGGGATTGGACCACGCCGGATTTGAGACCCAGTACGTATATGAAAAACATTTGCGGAAACAGGGTAAGAGCCGGTTTGATTTTGACCGGGAAACTCTGTATCAAAATATATGGGCCTTTGTCGTGGAAAATAAGGATACGATTAAAAATCAGATGCGGCGTCTGGGTTTTGCTCTTGATTGGTCACACGAAAAATTCACGCTCGATCCGGAGATTGTCAGGATGGTTTATAAAACATTCAAGAAACTTTCGGATGCAGGATTGTTGTACCGGGCAAACAGACTGGTTAATTATTGTACGCGGGACGGTACCTCGTTTTCCGACATGGAGGTCATCGATCAGCAAAAAGACGGAACGCTGTATTTCATCAAGTACCCGGTTGTAGGCGGAAGGACTATTACCGTAGCCACTACCCGTCCGGAAACCATGTTCGGAGATGTTGCGGTGATGGTTCATCCGCAGGATAAACGGTACAAGAATCTCGTCGGGAAACAGGCGGCATTACCACTTACCGACAGGACGATTCCCATAATTACCGACAGGTATGTTGACCGAAAGTTCGGCACAGGTGCGGTAAAAGTGACGCCTGCCCATGATGTAAATGATTTTGAGGTGGGGAAAAAACACCATTTGCCTTTGATTAATGTCATTGGTTTTGACGGACGGATGCAGCGAACAGGTATAGACAATATTGACGGGATGAAAATTCCCGCCGCCCGTGAACAGACGCTGAAACTGTTGGCAGAAAGGAATTATATAGAAAAAAGCAGTGAACATAAAATGGTGGTAAAAACCTGTTACCGATGCGGCAATACCTTGGAACCCTTACTGCTGGAACAGTGGTATATAAAAATAAGACCTCTGGCAGAGAGAGCTAAAAAACTGGTAAAAGACAAGCAGATTCAGATGTATCCCAAACGATTTACCCGACAGCTCAATTTCATTTTGGATAATTTCATCGACTGGAATATTTCCCGACAATTGGTTTGGGGGATTCGGATCCCGGCCTGGCAGTGCGGTTCCTGTAAAGGCTGGATTGTAACCGACGGATCTTCCCCTGCGAAATGCGGTAAATGCGGCGGCAAGGACCTGAAACAGGATCCTGACACATTTGATACCTGGTTTTCCTCTGCCCAATGGCCGTTTGTTACATTAATGACAGATGAAAAAGGATTTTATGACTATTTTTACCCGACCAGCGTGATGGAAACCGGTCATGATATTTTACGCGCCTGGGTAGCACGGATGATTATGATTGACGAGTTTGTCAATGGGAAACCGCCGTTTCAAAATGTTTTTTTGCACGGCATGATCAGGGACGCCAAGGGACAGAAAATGAGCAAAAGCAAGGGAAATGTCATCAATCCGATTGA